>JAIERK010000158.1 GCA_019746975.1 Candidatus Obscuribacterales bacterium | reverse complement strand
TGAACCTGGCCAACCCTGGTCGGGTCTACTACCACAACCAAGATCCCTACAGCCCCAACGAATTCGAGCGCAAGATAGAGAATGCGCACGAGAAAACCGAGAAGGATGCCGGTGGCGGATTCGATTTTCTTTTCGATTTCCGTGAATTTAAGGCGCTGTGCAACGCCCTCTTCGCCGCCACCGGTGAGGAGGGTGCTTGGATACTCGCCGAGTTTGACAGCGATCGCCTCGGGCGAGCCGTTGCGGAGCACATAGAAGTTGAGCAAATCACCTATCTTTTTCGCTCTGACATACTCTCTTATGTCTTTCGGTGATTGGACTGCCTTGCCATCGATTTTTTGAATGATGTCTTGCTTTCTCAAACCGGCGTTCTCCGCGGAGCTTCCTTCGTAAATCTCCGCGATGACCACGCCGCGAGTTGTTGGTCCCAATCCAAGGCTTTTGGCCATTGTCTCTGACACTTCCTTCATGCCGATGCCGAGGAAGGGTCGCAGGATTTTTCTATGAGCGATCAAATCTTCGCATACGGATTTAGCTACATCGATTGGAATAGAAAAGCCAATGTTCTGGGCGACAAGACCCTTGACCACAGCAGTGTTGACGCCGATCACCTCTCCTTTGAGATTAAGCAGCGGTCCGCCGGAGTTACCCTGGTTGATCGCCGCGTCGGTTTGAATGAAATTGATATTGTCATTGATATCGTATACGGTGCGTCCAAGTGCCGAGATTATTCCTAGTGTCACGGTGTGGTCGTAACCAAGGGGGCTTCCGATCGCAATTGCAAATTCTCCGGCTCTCAGTTTTGTCGACGAGCCCATCCTGAGTATAGGTAGGTTGGTGGCTTCTACCTTCAAGACTGCGAGATCTGAGAATGTATCGATACCAGCTACAGTGGCAACCAGATTTCTTCCGTCGTTCAAAGTGACTTCGATGCGCTTCATTCCTTTGACCACGTGGGCATTGGTGAGAATATAGCCATCGGCTCTAACGATGAATCCGGAGCCGGTTGACTTGACCGGTCTGGCCATACCGCCCATTCGCTCCGGGTCTACCTCTCTGTTGTTGTAGAAGAATCGGAAGTTGCCGCCACCGAATGGCATCATCGATTGCAAACCGCCTGCACCAGGCTTTTCGCACTCGATGTTGACGACTGCCGGTGCCGCTGCCTCGGCGATGTCTGCAATGAGATTACCTTGAAAGAGAAGTGGGTTTTCCTCGCTCGACAAAGCTGCTAGCAGCTTGCCTGCATGTGATGCCTTGGGTGTTGACTCTGAAGAGGGTGCTGACTGGGCCGTATTGTCCAGTGCCGAGTCGTTCTGCCCGGTCGCGAACTGAGAGCCGGTTACTATGGCTCCTGTCAACAGAATTGTCGCGCTCAGTGCGAGGGTCTTTATATTCAACATCCGAATTCTCTCCATTTGTCGTCACTTAAAAGTTATGGTTGTCTGTTGGAATGCGATTCAGTCTAGCCTTAGGCAGGTCGGGTCGTTCTCATGAGGGCACCTGAGGTGTCATTCTGGTGAGCAGTGACTGCTAAATGATACTAGCGAATAAGTCATGGGGATCTCTGGCTTGAGAAATATTGTTGTCATGTGCATATCTACTCTACCGCAGTCGGGATTTGTTCGCCCGCCCGCTAATCGCTGGCTGGACGAAAACAGACGGTGGTTGGCGCTTGGTGTTCCGCGGTTTACAACCGTGCGAAGCAATTTGAAAAACTTGACTCGAAGCCAATACTAAAAAGCTCGGTAAACCAGAATCAAACTCCCGGGTCTAAGTCGAGAATTCTTAATGATATTACATATGGTGCTAACGGCATTGCCTCATCGAGCGAGAGTTGAAGCGCACATGATCGCGATTAAGATCATCAGCGCGCCGAGTACAACCGAACGCATCCGTGGCTCCAAGTCCAACGGATTTCTGCTGGCTGATTCTTTGTTCTGAATTTCCCGCTCCAGAGCCTCTGCGCTGTGACGCAACCTCGTGATTTCGAACGCTATATCAAGGCTGCGTTCCTTATCGACCGGCTGCACCACTTCCTGCTTTTCGAGATGGATTCGCCACTGAGTCTCTTCCGCGATTTTTAGCGCGAGAGTCTGTCTGACTTTGATGAGTTCTTCTAGAAGGCAAGAAATAGACTGGTCGTCAGTTGCACCAACGATTGCTTTGAGTGCGGCGGAAGCCTTTTCGACAAGCTTGTGCAACATCTCTTGCTTCCTGAGTCTCGCCCGTCGTCAAGTCCGCAGATTACTCGAACTACTAGAACGCTTTGCGGTACTTATTGTTGAGTCTGTTTGTTTCTTTCCTTGAGACTGCATTGCGTGACTTAGCGAATTGGTTTTGCTTCTGGTAGTAGTTGCCTTGCTTCTTGTTGGTGCGCCAGGCCTGTTTTGTCAAACCATTGTTATTCTTTGACCAACCGCTCTTGTAGCCCCTGTTGCAGTTCTTGTTCCAACCTGTTTTATAGCCTCTGTTGCAACTTTTGTTCCACGACTTCGCGTGGTTCTTCGCATCGGCCGTTTGCAATGTGGACAACGAAACGGTCAAGATCATCAAAAGTGACAGAAATAAGTGAGTGAGTTTGTTCATAAGAGGCACCTTCCTTGGTACTTCAATTTTACCGCAGGTTGAAAGTTTGCCAGAGGTTTTAGCGAAAGATCGCCAACTACCTTCCCATGCCCAGCTGTTGGGCTGTTTGGTAGACCTTCCCTTCCGTCAGAATCGATGGCGCGATCACCACTTCCACTTCTTGCATTTCCTTGAGGTTGGCGGCGCCAAGGGTGCCCATGCTTGTCTGCAAGGCTCCTGAAATGTTTTGGGTGCCGTCATCTACATGTGCTGGTCCGCGCAGTATCTGCTTCAAGCTCACGGTCGTACCGACCTTGATTCTGGTGCCGCGTGGAAGTACAGGGCTTGGTGTGGCCATGCCCCAGTGATATCCACGTCCAGGAGATTCGATCGATTTTGCCAGAGGCGATCCGATCATGACTGCATCGGCACCACAGGCGATGGCTTTGCAAATATCACCGGAGGTTACCATTCCGCCGTCGGCAATCAGCAATGGTGCCTTTTTGTGGCGCTCAGCAAAGACTTTCGCCGCGCCAGCGCAATCCGCGATCGCGGTCGCCATCGGGACACCGATGCCGAGTACTCCGCGCGATGTACAGGCAGCACCCGGTCCTACTCCGACCAGAATTCCGGCGACTCCAGTCTCCATCAACTCGAGTGCTGTCTTATAGGCTACGCAGTTGCCAACTACGACAGGAACCTTAACCGACTTGCAAAGTTTTGCCAGATCTAGACCCGGTTCTCCAGATGCGCTTCGATGATCGATTCCTGTGACTGTCGACTGGACGAACAGAATATCGAGTCCTGCTTCGATAGCGATATCTCCATATTTTTTCGCCACGTTAGGTGTGACCGATGCCGCCACCACTATGCCTTGATGTTTCAACTCTTCGATGCGCTTGCTTATGAGCGCCTCTTTGACGGGGCTCGAATAGAGCTTCTGCATGACCTCTACGAATTTGTCTTTGTCGCATGAGGTAATCTCGTGATAAATTTCATCGCAATCATCGTAGCGAGTCTGAATGCCTTGCAGATTAAGGACGCCGAGTCCACCTAGCTTCCCTATCAGTCCGGCGAATTTGACATCGACTACGCTGTCCATGGCGCTGGCTAAGATAGGCAACTCCAGCTTCGTGCCTGCAAGCTCGACGCTGGTATCGCAAACTTCCGGATCCAGGGTCTCGGAGCCAGGCACCAGGGCGACTTCGTCAAATCCGTAGGCTCTTCTCGACGGCTTACCTCTACCTATCGAGAGCTCTTCGCCGTATTTTGTTTGTGCGAATTCGACAGTCTTGGCCATGCTCTAGTCCCCCTGTGTTTCGCATATATTATCACCGCAATGGTGTAAAGCCGCATCAGTTCAATAACTCAGATTACAGTTCTTTTCCGACTTTATCAAAAATTTTGATATCGAAAAAAGAAAAAGCTGTCGATACCTTACTAGGTTGATCGAATCTAGCGTGGTTTTTCCCGCCAGGCGTGGGTAAGCTGTATAAAGTACTCACGTCTGTTAGAGCAGATGCTGCCGATAATTAAATGTTGTCTGGAGGGACTTATGACAACAGAGTCTAAATCAGAACAGTTGCACATACCTGAGGACCTTAACTATGAGTGCACCGGGTGCGGCAAATGTTGTGGCGGTTGGTCGGTTCCTCTGACTGAAGAGGACTATGTGAGAATTGCGGATATTGATTGGGCCAAAGAGGCGGATCGTTATTTCGGAAAGAATCTATTCCGCGAGTTACGTGATTACGAAAGTCAAAATACTCCATACACTCACGCGATCAAAGAAGGTGACAGCGGGCACTGTCCATTTCTCTACGACAATCTTTGTTTTATCCACAGCAAGTTCGATTCAAAAACGAAGCCGTCGATCTGCCAACTATTTCCTTACTCTTTCAATAAAACCCCAAGTGGAACTTACGCGACCATAAGTTTTTACAGTATGGGCGCAGTCAACAACAGCGGAAAAGCATTAGTAGATCAAAGAGAATATTTGGAAGGGAAGCTTGCTGAATTCAACGCGCTCTATCCCAATCACGAGCCAAACTGGTCTCAGATCCAATTAAGTACCGGAATTCCATTGACGTGGGAAAAATATCTCGAGCACGAAGAGAAGTTGATCGCATATATAAGAGATAGGTCTCTTTCGCTCGAGCAACGATTCGTTAATGGCTCCAATTATTTAGCGCGGGCGATGGCAGAAGCTCGCGGTAGCTCCGCTGCCGCGGAAGGCGCTCTGGATTCAGCGCCACCGCTTAACTGGATTGACCGACACTTACTGACCGCTCTCCACAAAATTTATTTTCCCGTGGACAAACTTGGGCGAGGCGAAGGCGACTTCAATTTGAATAGATTCCTTTTTCAAGTCGCGTTCGAAGGATTTTTTCCAGGTCTGGGGATTCGCGTTCCGGGAAAGCGTTACTCATTTGAAGAGCTTGAGAAAATGCCTTTTCCATCTAAGGATGATAAAGACATAGAAGACCTTATATACAGATATTTCTTCTCCAGACTATTCGGCAAGCATTACTTCGGTGCCGGATTCGGACAGCTCACGTTGGTTACGGGCTTCAATCATCTAGCAATAGTATTTGGATTGATCAAACTGCAATCAAAAGCAATTGCCAAGGTAAGAGGTGCAAATCAGGTCAGCTACTTGGATGTAGCTGCTGCAGTTCGTCAGTTGGAAAAAAGATTTGGAGAGACTTCACTTGACGGTATGGCCGCAGCGACCTTCGAAACGCTGATGACCAGCAGCAAACGAGTGGCTCGTGTGTTAATGCACAGTTAGAATTTTTCGTTAGTTAAATCGAAAAAAAAGCTTGACTTGCATCCTTTATTAACGTACTCTCATAGAGTCACTTATGACTGAGCTGCATTTTTCGCAGCTTATTTCGAACCTTTCTTTCGAACTTACTAATTACTACCACAACCATTACTTGCCTTCGGGCAGGAGGTTCACTTATGCGAATTACCAAACTAATAGTTGCTGCTGCAGTCGTTCTCGGAGTATCCGCAGCACCAGCTTACGCACAATCTTTTGGAGATGCTTTCTCCTCGCAAGCTGTTGAAGGTAACCAGATGGGTATGAACAATACCTACTTCAATACAGGTACTCAGACTGAGCAGATCACTCAGGGTGCTGCTCCAATCCTGCAAGGTGCCACCAACGGTACCATCGGTCCTCAGGGGCAAGATGCGACGTCTATCATGGGCGTCAACACTTCAGGTACGGTCCGCGTCAACAACTTGGCTAACCTTGAAGCCTTACTCAACATCATCGCTAACGGGATGGAAATCCTCGGTATCGCCTGGGGCGGACCTACGATGATCATGGGCTTCATGTGCATGGCTGCTGGTTCACATGATGCGATGAAGAAAGTACTCTTCGGCGCAGCTGGTGTGACCGGTGGATTGGCAACACCCGGTTGTATCAACTGGCTCGTTGCATCCGCCCGCGACGCCAACTTGTTCAGCTAACACAGGTTCAAAAAGGAATCGCAAGAGAGGGGCTTGCCCCTCTCTTCCTTTTTTCTAAAGTCAACGTGTGGTTATCTTTATGCGCGACGCCAGTTCTATTTGAAAATGCAATCGTTCAAGAGCGAGCAGAGTGGAGTTGTTTAGCGAATTACCAAATGGAACGACCGCATTGTCCTTTCTGCGAAGGACAACAATTCGAATGGAGCGATGGTGACATGGCCTACTATTCCGGGAGCGGGCAGTGCAGATCATGCAGTGCGATGGTCCATATAACGGGTCTGGAGCGGGTCATTTAGTCATCAAGTGCTACCGCTCTAATTATGGACGGCATTAAATTCGATCCTATATATAGGATATGTTTTCGCTGATGTGTGAATGTATTCGTTTGCGTTGGCTTTGTGCAAGCTCATGATATGCGGCTTGTCGAGAATGATCGCGTCTGTGGTTTCGAGTGGCGTTCTTGCAAAGATCAAAACCAGGTTGCACTTCGCAGCGATCCGGAATGTTTTTAGTCTGTGGGGCACGGCATGAATAGCTCGTTTCACGAAAAGTCCACGAAAAGTTCACAAATGCCTTTCCAAAAAGCCATCCGAGTGTTTGGTTGCAGCTGTTTTGTCGTTCTTCCTTCTCATGTGTTGAAACGCGCAAAGGATCATCGTTTCACAAAAACGCCACGAAAAGTTCACAAATGAATCTGCGTCGCAGGCGATAGAGTTTTTCTCTTTTAATTCTCGGATAATTGAAAAACGTTATGCGCAGTGCGTTTCACAAATACGCCACGAAAAGTTCACGAATTCGTAGCAAATTTTTGCGCCTCTAGTTGCGACTGTCCTTCGAGGAGGGCATGAATTCAAGGTCCGCATAGTTTCCATGGATACTGGTAGCAGTGTTGAATATGGTGCACCTGGTTGCTAAGTGCTGGAATGCCTGATGGTTACTTGAGTCATGAAATTTAGCCACGAAAAGTTCACAAATCGATTTCTAAAATTGATTGGTAAACTTTGTGTCTCGGGAAGTGGCATGAATACTAGCTTTCCCGCGATGGCTAAATCGGGCGCATCTCGAATACCTATTCAGGTTATCGGCTTGAGTCTTTTGTGTTCTGCCGTGTTTGATTGGGTGTGTCAAGAAGTAGATAAATAGCCTGTCTTTGAAAACAAGCCACAAATTGTTCACAACTCTTGCCTTTCCATGGAAGGCTTGCGTGGCATAAAAAAAGATAATCACGCACATCCAGAAAACTGCATGAAAAGTAGAATTTGGTCGATGTTAGCCACAAAAAGTTCACAATTGGAATTTTCAATTGCGCTATCATATCTTCGTTCACAGTAGTTCCGGTTCCTTGGAGAACCGCTTGAATAGTGATATTCGATTGCGGCACGCTCTATTGAACTTTGATCAACTTCGAATGCGTTTTTGGGAAAAAAGACTTTCAGGCTTTTCTGATAGTTTCTCAAGATGCTCATGAATGGCTGGATTTCGAAGAAAAGAAAGTCAGACGTTTCTTAGTAAAAATCAACTTTCAAATTCGAAAATCAAGCACTAGGTACTTGACTTCTGTCCGTTAAATACGTACACTTGACATTGCCTAACTTTCTAATTCCTTTACTAGGTCTTTTTTCCTTCTTTCCCGAATAGCTCTTGCAGTTTGCCTTGGAGGTTTTTGTAAATGCGTAACATTACTAAAATGATTGTTGCTTCTGCCCTTTTGATCGGACTTACTAGCGCACCAGCATACGCACAATCTTTCGGAGATGCTTTCTCCTCTCAAGCTGTTGAAGGTAACCAAATGGGTATGAACAATACCTACTTCAACACCGGTACACAGACCGAGCAGATTACTCAAGGTAATGCACCGATTCTTCAAGGTGCCACCAACGGTACAATCGGTCCTCAAGGTCAAGATGCGACGTCGATCATGGGCGTCAACACATCCGGTACGGTACGTGTCAACAACTTGGCTAACTTGGAAGCCTTGCTCAACATCATCGCCAACGGGATGGAAATCCTTGGTATTGCTTGGGGCGGACCTACAATGATCATGGGCTTCATGCACATGGCAGCAGGCTCGCACGATGCGATGAAGAAAGTACTCTTCGGAGCCGCCGGCGTGACCGGTGGATTGGCAACTCCTGGTTGCATCAACTGGCTCGTTGCATCCGCCCGCGATGCCAACTTGTTCAGCTAAGTTCAGTACAGCTACAAGATTTCAAGAGAGGGGCACGCCCCTCTCTTTTACTTTGGAAAATTTTTGAGTAAAAACTTGAATTCGGGTTTCAAAAAATGCAGGTTGGCTTAGCATTTTTGACGAGACAATTCCTGGCGGGATTAAAAACGGCGAGTCAGTATATTCATTCGAAGAAACAACTGTCTATAACGACAATTCCTCGGACGCATAAATTTATCGCAATTGGAAAAAGTCGGTGCTTTGCCAGTTGCGAAAGTTCGGTTCTTCAAAAAGGTCTTTATGCGCGATGCGATGCGATGCGATGCAATGCAAATAGCAACGCTACAGCGACATCGAAACGCGTTTGGAAAAAAGTCGGTGCTTTGCCAAATTGCGAAAGATCGAGTGTGCAAGAAGTGTCTTTATGCGCGGCGCGAGTCGAATTGGCAAACGCTAAATCGACATCGATTCTCGATTCAAAAAACGCAAATTTTATGCCCGAAAACCGAGAAAACTAACAGATTTTAGGAAGTTTTTTTCGACCTAGATATTACTGACATTGCTTCTCGCAAATCCAGGCATACGAAGCTTTTTCGGGAACGCAACCTTTGATATTGTAATGAAGAGCTAGATCTCAAGCGGTATTTCTTCGAGTTTTCAAACAATATCAGTGGGAAAAACCGCATAAAAAGCCAGCTTTGAGCACATTTATTCATTGACCTTCCGCTCTGATGTCATTATACTGACTTCCTGCGCGTCGGTGCGCAGTTACTAAACTCAGCGGTCTTACTACACATCAAAAAATCCACTGCCCAGGAGGGTCTCATTTATGCGCACTTCCACGATTGCTCAAGTCTCGCTTATCGCATTAACAGTTTTTGGTCTCAGCATCGCTCCGGCACACGCACAATCTTTCGGTGATGCATTCTCGTCTCAGGCTGTCGAAGGTAACACCCAAGGTATGAACAATACCGGCTTCAACACCGGTACTCAGACCGAGCAGATTACTCAAGGTAATGCACCGATTCTTCAAGGTGCCACCAACGGTACAATCGGTCCTCAAGGTCAAGATGCGACGTCGATCATGGGCGTCAACACATCCGGTACGGTACGTGTCAACAACTTGGCTAACTTGGAAGCCTTGCTCAACATCATCGCCAACGGGATGGAAATCCTTGGTATTGCTTGGGGCGGACCTACAATGATCATGGGCTTCATGCACATGGCAGCAGGCTCGCACGATGCGATGAAGAAAGTACTCTTCGGAGCCGCCGGCGTGACCGGTGGATTGGCAACTCCTGGTTGCATCAACTGGCTCGTTGCATCCGCCCGCGATGCCAACTTGTTCAGCTAGTCATCAACAATTAAAGCACCGAAAGGGAGGGACGAAAGTCTCTCCCTTTCTCGTTGAATGACGACGAGTCGCTTCGGGAATGAAATATGCCGTCGAAGGAATGTAGCCGATGCTAGGCAGAGGAGTATTCCGTGGAGGAAAAAAACGGCGTTGAAATATGCCGCCGAAGGAAAGATCTTTGGGCGAAAAGCCACAAGGAAAGGAGCTTTTCGAGACTATTAACTTTTGTACGCCTGGAAACGGCTCGATGCCAACTCGCACCTATGATTGTGGATGTCAAGCGGGTCGAGCTATAGTGGTGCCGGTTATGTCTCAACAAGATAATGGTTCTAGCCAATCGAATTCAAACTTCTTACTAACACCTGATGGGTACTCATTCTGGCAAGATGAAAACTCTTCCTCAGATGACAAAAAGGAAGCCGAAGAAAAAACGCAGTTGGACGTTGGATCTTTTAACTTCGACTCTTCCTTCAATTCGAGCCAATTCTCTTTTGAATTTGAATCGAGTAACAGCTCTCTCTCTGCTGAAGTGGAGACAATACGCCAGCAGCTCGGAGTAGATGCGCAACCAGAGCTTGGAACGCAGGTGGGCCCAAAGTCCGAATCTCAAGCGAAGCTTGAATCAGAGACAGAGACAGAGGTAGGGGTAGGGGCAGAGATAGGTCGAAATTTACAGGCAGTGGTGTCAGAGGCAACTCAACCCGATGTTGCCAGCGTGCTCGTCAGCGATCTCGTAAAGCAGGAGAGGAGAGAAGTAATCGCGCAGGAGATTCAGCCCGATGTTGCCCGTGTGCTCGTCAACGATGTCGTAAGTCAGGAGAGGAGAGAAGCAATCGCACAAACGGTTCAGCCCGACGTTCGCAATGCTGAAGTCGCACCGGCAAAATCACTCACCGTTTCCAACGAAAAGCCGCGCTTGGATGCAGATGGATATGACTTCTCGAGACTAGAGCAGGAGAAAAGAAATCCACCGACTGCCGAGGCGAAGACTTCATCAACTCAACCTTCAGCGAAAAATGAAATGCCAACCGCCGATGCGGCTCAAGATGTTTTCAACCCAAATGAGCAGCCTTCAAATCTTCTCCAATTTCATCCGAGTCACGCAGCTTCAAAAGGCACGTTACTTTTGCTCGCCCGTCCTTCTGGCGCAAAAAATAACGACAATCAGTCTGGGACTTCCGAAAGTGTTCAATCGAGAATCGACAGTATTAACCAACAGCTGAAGGTCCCTAAATACCAGAACAGACCGCGCGAAAATCAGCCCGCGAAAGATGCTGGGCAAAAGTCGGCGTCAATTCCTTTGTCTCAATATTGGCTCAAATCGCTTGAACAGAATTTTCCAGGCGACCCGACAGAAAGAGTGAGCGACAATTGGGGATTGTCACACAATACGAGCTGGGATCTCGAAGCCAGTCTAACTGAGCAAAAGCCACTCACAAATACCGAGACTCAGTTTTGGAAGCGTGATGGTGTCGGTGAGGTCACCTGGTTCCTCGATCAGAACGGGGTAGGGTGGTCACGTGTTGATACCGACGGTCTGTTTCGCTCTAGTGATGGTGGCGAATGTGTGGTCAGCATAGTTGTCGATGAAAGCAGATTGCAAATTGAAGACTGCGATGGTTCGATTTTGATTATCTCGATTGATGGCATTTACTCTGCACGCAAAGAAAACCGTTCGCGCGAGGAAAAGATGCGCACTCTGATGGATGTCTTCGCGCTTGTGGATGTGAATCACGACGAGCGCTTGAGTCTGGCAGAGATTGAGGAAGCACTGGAGAAATGCGAGCCGAAAGATAAGGACCTGGTGCGCTCACTCAGGACTCACTTCAAACGTATCGAGTGGGCAAAGCGCGGTACCTATGGTCAAGCTTCACAAGGACTTAGTCTGCAAGAGATCTTGGACTTCACCGCGACCGAAAAGCATTGCGTCAATGACATCAACGAAACACTCCTTGCCCAAGTCGAATCGATTGTCGAATTCGCAGATCCGGTTAGGAGCGGGTTGGTAAATCTCGACCAGCTATCTCATTCTATGCGTCGCCTGAATCTTCCAACACGGTTGCGAACTGCACTCGAGATGCTTCTTGATCGCCTGGAAGAGCTGGCCCTGATGCGTGCCTATGGTTACAACATTGGTTGGCAGCCATCGCGTCAGTGTGTTCGACTTATGTTGTGCGATCTGTACAAGCAGGTTCGATCGCTCGATGAATCTTCTGACAAGAGCTGGGCTCATTACGAGCTCGATGCGCATCAACCCGATCTCTTTGGCGATAAGGGTAACATTCGCGCAAGTATCGTGCCTGCTGCGCTTAAGAATTGTCCTGCATTGAATCAGAGCTTTTTGGCTGTTGTGGCGGCAGTTATTGCTCATGATCCACAGCTTGTTCTTAAGATGATCCGCAAGTCCGACAATGGTGCGTTTGTGCTTACCTTCCCAAGCGATCCTCACCTTCCTGTGCGAATCATTTCACCAACTCACAAAGAGATTCAGGAATATGGGTCCAACGATCGCTTCGGTATTTGGACTCTGCTTCTGGCTAAAGCATTCAACCAGTATGTCGAGCAGAAGCGCGCTAGGCAGCAACTCATTCCGAAGGACGAGCGCGTTCTAATTGATTCGATCGAGCAGATATGTATGCTGTTTTGTTCCCAACCGATTTCTTCCAGAGAACTGAATGGTTCCCCCGATGAGATAGAAAAACTTCTCAAAAATAACTGGTTGTCTAACAAGCCAATGCTTGTATGTCGCTTCCCTTCAATTACAAAAGACTGTCCAGATGCGGCTTTAAACCACACGTTCGCGATAACGTCTTTTGATTCAGACTCTGGAATGATTTCCTTGTTCAATCCACATTTGGCTTCAGAGCTCGTTTTGAACGCAGAGTCGATGATGCAGCAATTCCAAATTTTGGTTTACTCCAACTGATTTTGACGATTTTTTATAAGACAGCGCTCGTCGTGGTGGCACTCTTTTCGTGTCGAAATCGGACATTGGCAGAATCCTTGCCGTTAGCTTATCTCGATCGTCTGTACAGTTGCGCTTCTACAAGCGGAATCGCAATGGCTCTCAGATGTTGATATTGGCGGGCTGAACCCACCCAGTGAAATGATAGTTTGGGAGCCAGTCTTCATATGCATAGAGATTTAATTGATGGGTGGTCAAGAACCGGTAAAAATGTAGTCCGGAATACACTTTTGTGCTTGACTTCATTTCCTGTAGGACCTAATCTATATACCGATTCAATTTTTCTTTGATTCTTTTTTCCAACTTCTTACTAACCAATTTTTGCCACGCCACTGCCGGAGGTTCCACTCTATGCATAAAGCTTTTTCGCGAATTACTATCGCTGCAGCTCTTCTTGTAGGCCTGAGCACGCCTGCATTCGCACAGTCTTTTGGTGACGCCTTCTCGTCTCAAGCGGTCGAAGGCAACCAGATGGGTATGAACAATACTTACTTCAATACCGGTACACAGACCGAGCAGATTACTCAAGGTAATGCGCCGATTCTACAAGGCGCCACCAATGGTACCATCGGTCCTCAAGGTCAAGATGCCACATCGATCATGGGCGTCAACACGTCCGGTACAGTTCGCGTCAATAACCTGGCTAACCTGGAAGCTTTGCTCAACATCATCGCTAACGGGATGGAAATCCTTGGTATCGCCTGGGGTGGCCCCACGATGATCATGGGCTTCATGCACATGGCTGCAGGTTCACATGACGCTATGAAGAAAGTGCTCTTCGGAGCTGCCGGTGTCACCGGTGGATTGGCAACACCCGGTTGTATCAACTGGCTCGTTGCATCCGCTCGCGATGCCAACCTCTTCAGCTAAAAGTTTTCCCCCGCCAACGCCAGCCAGAGACCTCCCGCAAGGGGGGTTTTTGGTCATTCGGTGATGTAAAGAGTTGTTGTCATCTTTAGTCAAATTTGCTTGACATTTTTTGTGAAACGTTCAAAAAAAGTGCATGGGCACAGGCTTTTGCCTGGTGGAAAATTGTTAATCTAACTTCCCCTCTAAATTGAAAAATGTCGATGTAGTTGAATCATGAGAGCGGAGAAAACGATTCCTGTTTTCAGAGAATTTATTAGGCTTAACTCCACCCCTCACAGAGCGCTTGCAAAAGCGCTCTGTACCCCTTTGATCGAAGTGCAAAATTCAAGCGTCCAGCGAAAACGGGCCGAAGTATCAAGTTGAGCTAGATTGGGAAACTTACTTTCCCTCACCATTTTTGCTGCAAATCAGTATTTACCCTCTTAATTCAATATCCAAATGTTTGTATTGTGAATGCAATTACTAATTTGTGCGAGGAATAGTGTTGTGTGCATTTCGAAGATGTCGCGCACCTTTTGCGGGTTGTCTAAAAAGCGAGTCCTTGCAAATTTTTTCGCCCTGTCCATTTTGTTGAGTCCATGTGGTGCTCTGGCTGCACCGGCTGAATTGGATGACGACCAGACCCCACCCAGCAAGGATGCGATCGAGGTTTTATACAAAGCTGCGTTGAACGCATACAACAACGGGCGATTTTCGGCGAGCAAACAGATGGCTGTGGCCTGTCAAACTTTTATTGAGGATTCCGGGTCCAATCGAATTTGGCTTCCATATGCCCAAAGCTTGAGCGCGAAATGCGATTTCGAGCTTGGCAATTACGATGACGCCGAGACTGAAATGAGCGCTGACCTCAATGAGCTAAAAAACTTCGGTGCACCACCCGAAATACTACGATTCTATACCTGCGATCTAGCCGCAATTCTCATTCACAACATGAAAGGACGAGAGGCGTTGGATCTTCTCAATGCTTTAAGTCCGACTCAAAAGAATTCGCCGAGGGTCGCCTATCTTCTTGGACTGAGTAAGGCGATCGTTCTGGACTACTCTGGTGCCGAGGCAGAGCTGAGAAAGGCACTCACATTCGTAACCACCTATGGTAGCGACGAAGTTGACGTTGCTGAGATTCACCAGCATCTCGGTTTCGTTTTGACGAATAGTGGACGATTGAAAGAAGGAATCTGGGAGTCGACAATGGCGATCAACAGCCAGGATGGAGCTGCCGGACGACACGGTCAGGGTGTTATCAGTCTTGCACTTGTCGATCTGGGCATCGCCCTATATCGCAAGGGCGATTACGCGCACTCTCGAGCTATCCTTCAGAAGGCGGTCGACTCTATTCATACTTTGCAGGCAAATGATCCTAACAGGCGAGTGCACAAAGATGATGCATTTTCTGCCTTAGCGCATCCAACCAGGAGTGCTAATGCAATCGCGATTTCTGGTGTTGATACCAATGGGAGTGCTCTTAACCGAGCTCCCTTAACCGAGCTCATCTTAGACGACCGTGCAAAACGGGCGAAGACCCCGGCAGGAAAAACCGGGAAGTCGAATCTTGCGAGGGCGAGCCAAGTCTATCCGCCGAGTACAAAAGATGACAGCACCGAAGACCCATTTTCTGAGCCGTTAGAAGGACCGACTCTCGGAACCGACCAGAAGCTTGAGAATGATTCCGAAATGATTGGTTCAGAAAACGAACCAAAAGAGTACGGCACTATTAGCGGTACCGCGCGAGCAACTAGTACGCAATTCGAATTGGGCGCCATTTCCGGTGCTGCCATTGGAACTATCGGACAAGAATCTGAAGTCATATACTCTTCCCCTCCGGACCTTTCCGGCAGAAGAGCCGAGCTGGCGTTTGCCGTCGTACTTGCAAAGCTCGGCGAGATAGAGAAGTCCTACAGCATGCTCAACGATCTTCAACGTATATCGACTTATAGTCTGACGCAAAACTATGGATTTAAACTCGACTCGCCGGAAAGTTACAGACGCATGCTTGAGCGGGCGGAGTTGGACTACAAATTGGAGCCACAATTACTCGCGGATGTGTTTGAAACGGTAGGCGAGCTGTCTCTAGCAAAGTCGAGGATGAGTAATCCGTTCCCATTGCCGGAGAACAGAGCGAAGGCGGAAAACGATCAAAACGTATTCGAGTTAAACCGTATAGTCGTTGAGGTTGTTGAGTCCAAACTCTCCGCCGCGATTACTCTCAGATTAGCGATGAAGCAACTTGGACTCGAGACGGATAGTTTAGACACCCTGTCGCTCAACTCCGACGAACTGCTCCTGCGCTCCCCCCGCCTTCTTGTCGATCTTCGTTCAGAAAAAAGTTGTTCTGACAGACTCGCTTTGAGTTTTCTGAAGGCCTGGGCGGACCTGCATAAGAGACGCGGCAACCCCGAATTGGAATTTCGGAAGCTGCTGCAAAATAGTGAGTTCCTCTCCAACCAAAAGTATAAGCGACAGCTCGGTCATGCCCAGGTTCTACTTGCATTCGCGCTAAGCGAGAAGGGCGACTTCGAGCAAGCGGCGAACGTATTGAAAACAGTTGTGACGCAAGCACTGTCAAGTGATACCATGACCGATACAGGGAAGGAGCGATTACTTGAATTTGCAATCTATGTCAATTTTCATGCCGATCGCCAATTGGAAGCTGCTCGACTGATTGCGCTGTTGCGCAATATTCCTACGACCGAAGTGACGGATCACATGGGCAACATCTACTGCCTCGAGACCACCGTGTTGAAGCGAGCCCGAGAGCCGAAGAAAGCAATTCAAGTTGCAACCGATGGGCTCGCTTGGTTAGAGCGAGATGGTAAAAAAACTGCTGAGGGGGATAATGAAAAAATCACGCGGTATAAATCAATTTGCAACTCTCTTCATCGTTCTCGATCCGGAGCCTACGACTTTGTGGGTGACAGAGCCAATTCGCTGAAAGACTTAGTCAGCTACTTTGAACGTTCAACTACTTCTAACGCAACGTGGTATTCAACCGTTAATGAAATCATCTGCAGCAAACGTAGGTTCAAGAAATATAGAGATGACTACCTGGACGAAAATATTCTGCATGGCGGACGCCCTGCTTTGAAGAACAATAAGTTTGTGCGAGTCTACTTCGATCTGCGCGAGGCTCCTGGGGAAGACTGGAAGCGCAACATTAAGAACATCGCAATGGCCAGCTTCAAAGATTGGGAAAAGCAATTGGGAAAAAACAATTGGTTCTTCGAAGAAAAAGACAGATCGAGAGCCGAGCTAATCTTCACCTTCAATCTGAAGCCTGGAGAATCGAACCGAAATGGCAACATGTCGTGGGATTTTGCTCACAATAGCCGATCGAAAGCGAAAACGGAGCCGTTCCAATACACAATCGATCTGTATAAAACCTTTTATGACCTGGATTTGCCTTACTACAATACGAGCTGGATTCTGCCCTCGGAGTCCCGCCGCATGTCGCCGTGGGAGCGCGGAGAAGCTAGGTCTGTCATCATTCATGAGATCGGACACGCTCTTGGATTGCGGCATTCTGATAGTGAAACAGACGTTATGTATTTCTGCAACAAAGTACGCGACCTGTCGGCGAGAGATATTGCCACGATTCGACGCTTGTACAAAGTTGATGGTCACGACAAACATGTTGTTGCGACGCATAGGCTCCGGAAGTGATACCATATCTCCGCCACCAATGAACTCAGTTTGGTGGTTCGCGCCTGAGTGTTCAAAAGCCTCAGTAGCTATTCACTCCTTGTCGTGAGGGCTTTCCAATAGGTTTTTCCAAAGATCGAGATTCGCTTCGCCGACTTCAGCTTTCGTTGCCTGGCATGTCCCCTACGAAACAGCAAAAGCTATTCGATAGTACGTGCTTCATTGTTCTCGGCGGACAGCCAGCAGACTTCGCGTTGACGCATCTGGCCGCTGCCGGAATCGGCAACTTGATCGTATTTGGAGATTCCGGGAGTCATGCCAGGGTCAAAGCTTCGATTGATTCTGGTCAGGACGCCAACTTGTGTTATGTAACAGGAACAGCCGGAAGCGATCTTTTTGACGGGTCGCTCAATAATGTCGATATGGTTATCGAGTCCTCGCTGGATTGGCAGTTCAAGCTGCATTTGAGCGACCTCTGTATGCGACTGCGCCTTCCGCTTATACATTCGGGATCTTCCGGAATGAGATTTCAGATCTTTTCGATGATGCCAGGTAAGTCTGCTTGCCTTAGATGTGCGCTGCCGATTGCAGGTATCGACGATTATCCTCTTGTCCCTGTAGCACGAGATACTTTTGAACCGGTGGCTGCTTGTGCAGGCGCGCTGATGGCCCTGGATGCGATCAAATTATTAGCCAACGTTGGTGTCACTCAAGGGAGCGAGCTTCGTAAGGTCGACGGATTGAGCGGCGAGATTGAGATCATCCGTGGACTCGATCCCAGGCGGGACTGTCCCGATTGTGGGAGCAGCTACTCCAGATGAATCAGAATCCACTGCCGCCGGAGTTGCTTCGCCGTCTCGTACGGTAGCCTCGGCCTGCTTTGTCACACCGTCGGTTGTCTTCGGTATCATCGTTCTTACCGATACAATTGCGCTGATACTGGCTATTGCAAGACTGATGAAGTGCCAGTGAAGTCCTGTTTTGTCGTTAATCGGGTTGATCAGTAAGAAGGCAGGCACAACTAGCAAGCCTATTACGATCCATAACACCCGCTGAGTAAATTTTTCTTTTGCCAGTTCCTCGTGCTTAAGAAAAATCGCAGTTGCCGGTATAATCATCACGAAGTCATACAAATGCGCATGAATACCGGTAATGAGTCCCATTATCGAAGAGGCAGCTACAGCAGGAAGCCACCACTGGCGGTGAGCCACGAATTTATTGCCGAACCATACTAAGAAACACAAAGTGGCCCCGAAACATAGACTCGAGATCGAATTAGCAATGCCTGGATCGATCGCCAGTCTATAGAGGAGCCCTTTTAGTGTAGGCATGTCGGTGACTCCCACGATCAAAGGTTCGGAACTCATTTTCATTAGCAGATGAACGTATCTAGTCCATCCTTCGATGCCAAACATCGGCAGTGACGCTAGCGCCAAAGCAAGACCAACACAAGCTGTTACGAGAAGGTATTTGAACTGACGCGCGCCAGTTGCAAAGGCAAGAAACGGGAGAAACACCTGCGGCTTCACCAGGCAAAGCACCGTGGAAAATGCGGTAGCTCTAGTTTTATTCTTCTTCAGAAGGAACAGGGTCAGGCAAAGTCCCAGCAGAATAATTGGTGTCGGCTTATGAATTCGAATCACCGACCAGTAGGGAACCACGAATGCGGTTAGCAGTATGAGAGTGGTAGTTTCCTTGATACTAAAGTTGAGAAGATCGGCCAGCAGCAATAAAGCAATGAGCGTTGCGGTTATTCCAACGGCTTCGGATAAAAGCTTTGCGTCTGCCGGGGAAAGAAACGAAAAAATGACGAATGCCGGCATCACCAATGGTGGTTCTGCAACAAATAGGAATTCCTTCTTTGCAGGAATGTCCGGAAAATAGATCAACGCTTCTTGTCTGACTGCTCTTGGGTCGTATACTTGAGCAGCTCTGCCGCTCGTCATCAATTTTGCGGCAGCGTAATATGCAGGAAGGTCGGTGCTGATGATGAAATAATTCGGTTGCATCTTCCATAACATGCACGGCACCGTGAGCAAGATGAACGCGAAGATGATGTATGGAGTCTTGACCTTCGACAACTTGATTCTCCTTAGTTGCTAATCGCCACTATCAAGGGTATCCTCCGGCGCTTTCGGAACCTTATTGATGCAGCTAGCTTGCGTCAATCCAATTAAAATTGTCTTGGCACGTTCTCCGTACCTGTGAGTCAGAAGCGACTCTAAAAATGTCCATTGTCTCATGGTCTCGCGAATTGCCAGACCCCTTGCAACCTTTCCGTAGGTTGACTCTTGCAACGGCAGCGCCATCACTGCATTTCGTGCCGTCTCAACTCGGAGCTCATGCCCTGCTACGATGATGTGCTTGGAGCCCAGTCGTGTCCAGTCGACAAGTTCGATGGAGTAAGGATCGTAGGCACCATCTGTAGTGCGATCGAGCTCTTCGACTTTGAGCTTGAGGTAATTGGTGTTGCTGTAGAAATCCTGTGCGGTGTGAAGCATCATCCCGAAGTGATAAAGCGCTCTCGTTCTGCTCTCGGAGTTGGAGTCGGCATCGCTGCAATAGTTGAGCACTTTTCGCTGTTCGCGCTTGATGTAGTCGTACGACCTGGCGATCGATTTCCCGTCAAAATGTCGTTGCGGATCTGCTGCGGCATCGAGAGTCGGGGAATCCTGACTTTGGCTACCATTGATTATGACTTCGATATTTGTCGGACATATCGTTCCGGCCAGCCCTTCCTTAATCACGGAACCATGCACATCTTCCCCGACCGTATCCTTGCTGGCAAAACCGCAGAGAAGCGAGGATGCAAACAATGCCGCCAGTGCGATTGGAAAAACTCGGGTGGCTTTTGTCATTTTTGGTTTCCAATTAAGTCCAGTTGTAGATCGGTATAGAAAGCATATACCACGAGGCTCTCCATTGCGAATGCATATGTCGTTAACTAATCATCGTATCGCGTTCTTATAGAGCCAAGATTTTCTTGCACCAATGTTGTCGTGATTTTAGTTCAAGCGCCAATCTGCTGTAGGAACATATTCACGGCGTTACTAAATTTCCTAACTGGCAGGATTTATGGTGCAGATTGACAGCAATACCAGTTTAGCCGACTTAGACTTTGTCGCCTTCGACGTAGAAACAACCGGTTTGTCTCCCGTTGCGAACCGGCTTGTTGAGCTTTCAGGCGTACGATTCAAGAAAGAAACAGACGAATTCGAGACTTTCTCCACGCTTATCAATCCCGAGGTGCGTATTCCTCGAGAGGTGAGCAACATTCACGGGATCACGGACGACATGGTGAGCGATGCTCCCACCTTCAAAGAAGCAGTCCTGAACTTTTTCGATTGGTCCGGTCCTGATGCAGTCATGATGGCCCATAACGCTCCATTTGATGTGGAGTTTTTGCGGGTTAATCTGGCTCGTGCCGGGCGAGCCTGTCCACAAAATTTTGTCGTCGACACTCTGACGATATCAAGAGAGTTCCTTCGCGATTCCAAGAATCATCAACTTAAGACTGTCGTCGAGCATCTGGATTTGCCGAAGGGCGAGTATCACCGTGCGCTTTCAGATAGTGTTCATGTGAAAGAGATCTTCCGCTCGCTTTCCAATAAGTTCCAACTCAACAAATGGAACGATCTCCTTGATTATGGCTTCGTCAGCAATTTTGACTATGACCGGTTCGCGGAGAGTTCGATGAACTCCCTTCCACAGGAGACCCTCTTGATTGTCGAATCGATAAGAGATTTGATTCAACGCAGTGGTTCTATGAAGATGGAGTATCAGGGACAGTTCAAATCTGTCAGGACGGTTCAGCCGACGGCGATTATCCACAGCAGAGGGAATTTCTATCTGACGGCATTCTGCCGTCGGGCCCAAGCTGAAAGAACTTTTAGGGTGGATAAGATTTCGAAGGTTCAGGACCTGACCGGTTAAGCGTGTGTTCGATAATCTCTTCTCCTTCCGGACAGGCAAAAACAGCGGTTAAGTGATAAAGTTAAGCGGCTGCTGAATGCTGACGTGAGCCGACGATGGACTTTTCACTTATCCGAAAACGAGCTTTTCTTACAGGCGCCGGTGTGCTCCTCATAGCGTCTCACCTGGCCTGTCCGGAAAAAGCTCATGCTGTAGCATTTCTCGACAAGGCGTTGGGTATCTTTCAAACCAAGAGCCGAACGAAAGATCCAGCCGCGTCGGACGAGAAAGCCGAGGGTGACGAAGCTCTCGATGGAGCAGAAAGCTCTCAAAGCGCCAACGAAAAGACCTCTTCACCCGAGACGCCTGAGCTGTCGGAAGACAAGGTCGGAAAGATTGCCCGGCATACGAAAATGGGCGATACGTTTTTTGGACGACGTGATTTTACCAATGCCATGCTCGAATACGGTGATATAGTGAAGCTCGATCCCGAGAATCTTAAAGCTCACTATATGCTCGGCAAAATCTTGATGGCCATGTCGGACTACGATGAGGCATTGAAAGAGTTTGATAAGGTCGTTGCTATTCGACCGATGAGCGGTGACGCGCACTTCATGAAGGCTGAATCGTTGAGAATGCTGGGTCAGTATGATGAAGCTCAGAAAGAGTACAGCACGTCTCTGAAGACGAGCCCACGAAATGCTCTTGCCCACGCTTATCTAGGTGAGTGCTACAGAAATAGCGGAAAGTACCTCCTTGCTATCAAAGAGTGTAAGGATGCGATTAAACTGAATGACAAGTTGGTGGTACCACTGCTGGTGCTTGCCCAGTGCTACAATGCTACGAGAGTTCCTGACCTGTCGATTGAACAATATAAGAAGGCAATAGCTATCAATCCTAACGATGCGGTCACTCATTCTCGCTATGGAGTGGCGCTCGGTCATCTGAAAAAATGGGATGAGGCTCTAGAGGAGCTCACCACAGCCACCCGATTGGATCCTGATTATCCGCAAGGTCATGTTGGTCGTGCCTGGGCGCTCGCCAATAAGAAGCAGTTGGCTGAGTCCCTCGAAGAGGCCAGGCTCGCCGTTTCACTTGCGCCTAATGATGCTGATACTCACTCCAGCCTCGCCTGGGTTTACTCCCAGATTGGCGATCATGTCTCTTCAGTAATGCAGTATCGTCTTGCCGTAGCTATCAATCCTAAGAATCCCGAATTGCATAAGGCTCTCGGAATGGCTCTGAAAGAGCGTGGCGACGTCAACGGTGCGATCGCGGAGCTGCTCGCCACAACGAAGATGTTGCCTCACGATTACGAATCGGAATTGGCTTTGCAGTCATTGATGCAAAAACGGCATCATCAGTAGCATCTACTGCTCTGGACCACCTTGTGGAGGTTGCTGTTGCTGGTAACCGCCGTAGGGCATCTGTTGTGGTTGCTGCGTTTGCGTTTGTTGCGGTGGATAGTATGGTGCCGGATTTTGAGTCCAACCTGGTTGAGTTGGAGTGGCCAGCGGGTATCCTGTCGGAGAGGCAGTCGGCTGAGCCGGGTAATAGCTCTGTCCTGCGTACTGGTTCTTTTGAACCGGTGGAATGTACTGTTGCTGTGCTCCTTGTTGCATCGGTGTTACAGGCTGGGTCCAGCCTGCTTGTTGCTGTGCTCCGTTCCAATTGTTCCGTTGTGTCGGCATGCCCCAGTTCTGTTGCTGTGTCTGTTGAGGATACGGCGCGGCGGGATTCATGTTTGTCGGGGTGGTTGGGTTCTGATTCACCCAGCCCTGAGCCGGTTGCCATCCGCTCTGTGGTACAGGCTGTTGCCATGTCGGAGCTGTGTTACTCGGAGCGGCCAAGGGTGTTTCATAGGAAGTCGAAGGACCTGCCGAGTCATAAGTACCGGCGTTGGTTACTGAACTCGAAGGCTCAACCGGGTTCGCACTGGTATCACTAGCTGCCGAGTTTGTGGTATCAGTCGGGTTAGGGCTTGTATCAATTGTTGCCGCACTGGTATCGCCGGCAGTGGTGGAAGTTTGGTCTGTCGGTGACTCCGTTGTGGTGCCGGCCGTGGTGTCACCTTCCGCTGCGGGATTTCTCGCTGTTGGAAATGAGGTGGTATCGTTTGCGGTGTTAGATGAAGGAGTGTCGACCGTGGCTGTGGGAGTGCTGCTGTCGTGTCCCGTGAGCCTAGGAATGTCTGTCTGCGGTGGCGGATAAGGAAAGCTCGTATCTACTCCACTCATCGGAAATGCCGGATAGGTTTGGTACAGTCGCGCGATAGTCGCTCTATCGCGTTTTGTCAGAGCCGGTAGCTGCCTGGCTGTGTTGCCGAAGTACATAATGTCCGCGGTGTTGGTCGAGTGTCCATTGATACCGAGCGCATGGCCTATCTCGTGGAGCGCGGTCTCTTTGATTCGGTCGGAGGGCTCTGCTTCCTTAGAGAAGGCGCGCACAGTTCTAATCTGTATTCGAGCATGCTCTATGAAATCACTGCGGCGAGTCGTAGTCGTCAGACCAGCTTTGGTTCGCTCATACTTTTCGTCGCCAACTTTCAAAACTCCATCGGTCCAGTCGATTTCTATGTCCGACTCGGGCTTGCTTTCAACGAATTCGAACGAAAGCTTCTTTCCCGACGCCTGATACCAGGTGATGAAAGCATTTCTCGCGATGTCGACGAACTCGGGATGAAATCCTCGGCATGATGAATCTCGTTCTATGTATACCTTCAAAGGGATTCGAGTGGAACGCCATTGATGAACACTGTTATCGGCCAATAACTGACCGAGATAATCCGGGTCCTGATTGGAAAAGGCGCCAAGTTTTGCTTGCTCTGCCTTAAGACTGTCGATCAATGACAGGGCTGTATCTCTCTTTTCTCCCGACGACATGTCTGCGTATGCAGTTAAGTAATGAATTCCCTCGTCGTAGCGATTGGCGTCTTTGCAGTACAGACCGAGGTTATAGTAGATACTCTTCATCGATGAGTCGTAGTGAAGAGCCAGTTTGCCCTCCTTTATCGCCCGATCCGGGTTGCCCAGATCGTGATAAATCTCGGACAGTGCCGCGTGTACGTAAGCTGATACTGAAGTCGGATCGTAGCTCGCTGCTTTTTCCAATAGAACTCGAGCATGAACATTGCGCTCAGCTTTCGAGTACTTAAGAGCCTGGTTGTATAGCGCTATTACCTGGTTCTCGATTTTGATGTCTTTGAGCGGTTTTAACGTCTTGCAACTCACTTCGTCTGATAGTACGACGACCAAAGAAATCGCTATAAGTATTGAGAGCGACATTGAAGTCGCAATGCGTTTACTAATATCAAAACCGACTAAATTCATGGCTATAGGATGGTGCGTGCTTCTCGAACAAATGGTAAATCGACAATTCCCGGTAGCATATAGTTTTATTCCCTTACCATAACTGGTGTACCTACTGATATTAATTCAGACCTTGTGTACGATCGCTTAACGAACCTCAAAATCCTGTGTGGGCAAACTTCCGGGGAGTTTTTCTTAGAGAATTCTTCACTAGCCTTCAGTGGGGTAATTACGACTGAAAATGAGAAACTCGCTCTTTTCATCATCCCAGCTCTAGGGTAGCGTGTATGTGTTAGACATGCTCCGAATAGGGAGAAACGGGCTGTCATGAACGACGATGCGCTTAAATGCCTCATTGACAGGGCTGAAGCGGGGGATCCCGATTCACAATTCGAGTTAGCTCGATTGATCCTGGACGAGGAATCGAACGACGAACAACATAATTGGGATCTCGACAGCGCCAACGACAAGGAGCTGGAGAGGGGCGCTCGATGGTTGATATTGGCGGCTAAGAATGGCCAGAGAGAGGCTCAAACCGATCTCGCCAAACGCTACCATTATGGAATTGATTTTCCGGAGAATCAGGCACGAGCTTTTGAATGGTTCACTCTGGCTTCGGAGCAGGGTTGTCCTGAAGCTGAATTTTTTCTCGGTGAGTTATATACCAATGACGATGTGGTGGCATACGACATCGAAACAGCGCTTGGGTATTACGAGAAATCTGCTTCGAAAGGCTTTCAATGGGCGCAACTAGCGCTCTTCGATATATATCGCAACGGCGCCGACCTGAGCTTGCCGGATCTGGAGCGCGCTCTCTATTGGGGACGGAGAGCTGGAGAGCAAGGCAATCTTGCTGCACAATTAAGTCTTGGAAGATTGTTCTTCGAGGGTGATACCGTTGAGCGTAATCATTTAGAGGCCGCCTTCTGGCTGCATCTGGCCGCCGATCTCGATGATGAGGCAAAATATCTTCTCGCACTTTTGTATTTCAATGGTCATGGCGTAGAGAAAAACATAACGAAAGCAGCAGACCTTTTCCGCTGCCTGGCTCGCAAGGGCGATCCGGATGCGATGGTTCAGCTTTCGATTGTGCTTTCCGAAATGATTCGACCGCCGCTTGATGAAGTGCACAGCTGGTTGATCAAGGCGAGTGAACTAGGACACCTGCATGCACGCGACATGCTGGAGGAGTTCGAATCGGAAGATGACACGCCGCAATGTGTGCGCCGTGAGTTTGAGATGTCCGACTGTCCTAAACGAACCGCGAGTCAGTGGCGAGCGCTTGCTGAAGCCGGCGACACCGAGGCGCAGTATAAAATTGCTCTCCTTCTAGAAGAAGGCGGAGATGTGCAGGTCGATTTCGATGAAGCGGTCATGTGGTATCGTCGAGCGGCTAGCAAGGGTCACGCAGGCGCTCAATGGCGCTTGAGCCTGTGCTATCAAACCGGGCTTGGTGTAGAGCCTGATGAAACCAAAGCTGTTCATCTTCTTCAACTGGCGGCAGACGGAGGCGATGCGGACGCGCAACTGCAGTTGGGCTGGCATTATTACTTCGGCTCCATTGTGTCCGAGGATAAGAAGAAGGCATATCAATTGTTCAAGAAGGCTTCCGAGCGGTGGAATCTCACGGCGCTCGTGTGGCTTGGGCATTGCTATCAGAATGGCGACGGAGTAGTTATCGATCGCAAAAAAGCTTGCCAACTCTACCAGAAGGCAGCGGATCTGGGCGTTGTTAGCGCGCAGTTCAAGCTTGGAATGATGTACGCGCTCGGCTGGGGAGTTCGACGCAACTCAAAGAGAGCGGCAAATTGGCTGACGATGGCTGCGGATCAAGACCACACGACGGCGATCGTAGAGTTAGGCCGAATGTATCTGAGTGGTACCGGGGTGGCTCAGTCTACCTCGACTGCTGAAGTACTCTTTAGAAAAGCAGCCAATCTCGGTGATGCAGATGGAAAGTTCGAGCTCGGTCGGTTGATCATGGTGCGCGAGCAGTGCCATAACGCGGAAGCCTATCAATACATAGTCGAGTCTGCGAATGAACATGTTGTAGATGCAGAGCATTATCTTGCCGAACTTGGAAGTAGTAAGGGTAACGGCACTGAAGAAAAGCCTGCCGGCACTAAACCTGTCGAGTCTGACGACAAGATGGTCGGTCGAATTATCGCTAACAAGTATTCGATTCTCTCTGTCATTGGAAATGGTGGCATAAGTCGCGTCTACAAGGCTCGCAATGTGTTTACCGACAGAATCGTAGCTATTAAAGTTCTGCATTCGCATTTGAAATTCGACGATGTTGCTGTTCAGCGCTTGCAGCGTGAAGCAAAAGCGATACGTCGGTTGGAGCATCCAAACGTGGTTGGATTGCAAGATTTTGGTGTCTTATCCGGTGACCAACCATATATGGTCCTTGATTTTGTTACCGGGCATTCACTGGAAGAGTTGCTTCAAGAGCATGGCGCCATCGACGTTGAGCGTTGTTTGACTTTGTTCCTTCAACTCATAGACGGTCTCGCGATTGCGCATGACAGCGCCATCGTTCATAAGGACATCAAACCGAGCAATATCATGGTAACCAATTCGAACGGTGCGCAGGAGTGCGCCAAGTTGTGCGACTTCGGCATAGCAAGGGTCTTTTCGGATGTCGGACCGGTGATCAACAATAAGCATTCTCGAACTCATCGCATCAGTGGCACGCCTAGTTATATGAGTCCTGAGCAGTGTCAGGGGCAGACCCTGGATCTGCGTTCCGATATCTATTCGCTCGGCTGTGTCCTCTTCGAAGCGCTGACTGGATCTCGCGCGGTGACGGGCACAAGTTTCACCGATATTGCGTCCACGCATCTCTATCAATCTCCACCATCGATCATCGAATCTCGGCCGGATCTCAACTTCAGCCGACAGTTAGATGCGATCATAAAGCGCATGATGGCGAAAGAACCTAACGAGCGCTATCACGATTTGCACGCACTGCGCGAGGATCTTGCTCAGCTGAAAGCGGCTGCGGCTTAGTGATTCGAATTGACGGTTAGGATTACTTGGATCTTCTGCTTCGCCAGTACTTAATTCTGGAGTGAAACTGAGTGACAGAATTCTCGGCAATGAGTTCGACACAGGTGACGAAGTCTCTAACACAGCCACTGAAATCGCCAAGACTCTCTCGAAGACATGTTCCGCTTAAGCACGACCGATAGTTGATGCACTTCAGTTGACTCAGGAAAGCTTCTGAAATCCGCCGCCGCGTGGTGCGTAATTTTGAGATTTTTCTTTAAGTGAGGGGTCAAGTGCGACTCGCTCGTCGAACACGAAGCAGTCGCCATTCCAGTGCTCACCGCCTACCTCTTCGAAGTAGCGTAAGATGCCACCTTCTAACTGGAAGACATTTTTGAAACCGAGATCTTCCATCAGTAGAACGGCTTTCTCGCAGCGGATTCCACCTGTGCAGAATGAGACGACTGTCTTATCGTGCGTATCTTCATGCTGAGTTTTTACCGCATCGGGAAACTCGCTGAAGCGCTCGATACGAAGATCTACAGCGCCCTCAAATGTACCCATCTCGACTTCATAGCTGTTGCGTGCATCGATCAGGACGATTTTTCTACCTTGATCGTCGTGACCGTCATCCAGCCATTGCTTGAGCTGCGCTGGCTCTACTGAAGGTGCGCGCCTGCTTTCCGGGCAGATCATCGGTTGGCGCATTGTAATAATCTCTTTGGTTAAACGCACAACCATGCGACCGAACGGCTTCATATCCGACTGGCTCTCCTTGACTGGGAGATCTGTCAATCGTCCAGCAAAGAGCGGATCGTTGCGGAGGTATGTGAGGAAATCCTCGATGTTGCTTCTCAGACCGGCGACTGAAAAATTGATGCCCTCTGGCGAAATCAACACGTTACCTTTCAAGTCCAGATCTGTACAACGGATCTGAACTGGCTCAATGAGATCCGCAGCATCTGGCATGCCGACGAATTTGTAGCCTGCGATATTGATAATCTGCATAGCAGCCTATTATAAGGGCAAATCCGATCCCAGCCGCCATCTTCAGCCGCGATTGCAAACAAGTGTTAGAAACTCGGAGTTAGTAAACACTCTGAGTTAGTTGAAGACCAGTATTAGAGCGAAACTTACCGTTTTGCGCTGAACGTTCGTCGCGAGTTTTGGTTTGAATTTGGGGAACGAGTCGCTTAGGAAAAAAACGAGAGCGTTCGTCAAGTACATAGGACCGAAATAGGCGCTGGGAGGGGATCCGATATGTTCGTCCCGGAGTCTACTTCGATACCGAAATAGACCCTGTATGAGAACGAAGCCCGTTCGTCAAGAATGTCGCGATTTGTTCAGATAGCAGTCGTCTACTTCTTACTGCTTCCAGGCTTCTCTGCTGAGGAACCTGATTTGCAGAGTGGGCATTCTTCAGGTTGAAAAGTCGCGAGATTCAATTTGAGCAAACTCACGAATGGTACATCGAATTGAGCCTTGCCGCCGCTTCTGTCCACTATTGCGGCCACTGCAATCGGTTTTGCTCCGAGGGAAGAAATGAGTTCAACTACTTTCTTCGCTGAGCCACCAGTGGTGGTGACATCTTCGACGACCAGCACTTTAGTGCCTGGATCCAATTCAATTCCCCTTCGAATTGAGAATTCATCGGAGCCTCCGGCGCGCTCTGCAAATACAGCTTTCACCATCGAGTTGATCGATTCCGGACGAATCGCTTGCTCTACTGCCTTGTAAGTATCCTCCGGCCTTTGCAATAATCCCGCCAATGAAGAGCGCGAATTTTCCAACAATGCTTTTCGCTCCAGCGCCGATGCGACGAATACTTCCCAGTGGACCGCGCCCAGGGCTGGTCCCACTACGACCTCAGGCTTCACGTTGATCTCGGCAAGTTTCTCAACCAAAAGATCGGCGAGCAGATCGCCGAATTGAGGATATTGCATCACTCTCTGACACTGCATGTACTGATCGCTGTGCAACCCGCTGGTCAACAAGAAGTGACCGGTCCGCCATGCTCCGACCGCTTTCAGTACGTCTCCGACAGTTGATTCGATCGTTGTAGATGTGAGCACCATAACAGCTCCTGAGAAGGGAAATCTTGACAAAGATAACACGGACCAACGTCCGAGGGGTCGATAAAATATCTAAGAGATTGTACAGTATGTTTGCTGAGCCTTTCGTTCAGGCACCAGTTGATTCGTCAGATCAGGAGCCAAATCATGAAACCAATCATCGGTGTAAATGTCGATATCAAGAAAGGTCCACCGCCTGAAGCGGCGCTTCAAATTCCGTATCTGGAAGCCGTGGAGAAAAGCGGAGGAATTCCGGTCATGATTCCGCCGCTCAATGACGAAGATTTACGTGCGGTGCTGCGGCGAATCGATGGCATGTTGTTGATTGGTGGTGCCGACTATTCTCCGAAGCGCTATGACGAAGAGACAGATGATACGGTAAAGCTCATTCATGAGCGACGCGAAGAGTTCGACTTTCGGCTGCTTAACGAACTTTTGAAAGAAGAGCAATTGCCCATCCTCGGCATTTGTCTTGGCTGCCAGCTGTTGAATATTGGCTTGGGAGGCTCATTGCACCAGGACATTAAGAAGCACTTTGGTGAAACTGACGTGATGCATGCTAGTCCGAACGGTTGGGAAGTCGGTTTCAACATGCATGATGTTGTGGTTACCGACAAGGAAAGCAAGCTCTATAACATATTCAAGAAGGACCGTCTGGGCGTTTCCACCTCACATCATCAGGCGATCAATCGACTAGGTAAAGGACTGAAGATTACTGCCTATTCCGACGATGGTGTTGTAGAAGCAGTTGAGCTGCCTGATCGAAAATTCGTAATCGGCGTGCAGTGGCATCCGGAGCGGGATTACGAACAAAACCGACCGCTGTTCGAGCAATTTATCGCAGCCTGTCGTAACGGTTCAAATTAGAGCTGGTGCCGAATATGGTGCGTCTCTCGCTACGAAGGACGGTCTGTTTGCTTGCGGGCTATGACGGCTTCTTGGTCTGCTTCAATGTCTCATCGTCCAGTTGAATGACATTGTTCTTGTCCAGCGCTTGGGCAATATTGACCGCGAAGTCAGCGGACTCCTGAACGCTTTTGAGTTGCAGTTTAAGTTCGTTTACTTCTGATTCCAATTGCGCCACCCTTTTTTCCAGTCGGATGCTAGGAGACTTTTGTTCTGTCTCCAATTTATGTTGCGAGCGCATCCGGTCGGCAAAAGCCTCGACAATTGGGCGCGCACAGAAAAACACAATAGAAATCAAAAGGATGACAACTGCCAGTTCGTAAAAGATAATCACGGTTTTTGTCGTCGATAAAGGTGCTCTATCGCCATCATAGCCTCGATTTTCTAATGTGAACAATAATCATAACTTCGATTTAAACTTGACACGGGGCAGTAATCCTCTAGATAATCAAGTTTAGTCGCGGCACGGTAGCTCAGAAGGTTAGAGCGGGCGACTCATAACCGCCAGGTCGGCAGTTCGATTCTGCCCCGTGCCAATAATTTCAGGCGTCTATATAGGACTCCGCAAATAATATGTTTACGACACAAGCTGGTTGTTCCGGATTGTGTGTCTCGACTGTGAGCTCACAGGTGGCGGTTTGTCCAGCGCGGAAGCAAAAGCTGCCACGTCTGTGAACGCGTAGGCCTAATTGATCGAATCGATCGCTGTGAGACTCAGTGATTGCTGTTTCGGCACGAATGATTCTTCGCGCAAATCTGAGTTAAATCTGATCTCGGTATTCAAACTTGCACACTCTCGTTGAGACTCGTTTACACAAGCCCACTATTTTGGTGCGGAGCAATGATAGTGAATATGGTGGCAAACGTTAAATGAGAGACGCTGGTGGCGGTGTCATATATGGTGCGTCAGCCGAACTCAGGAAGATGTGAATGGACTGAGCTTAGTTGCCCTGCCGGTAGCGTTCCACGTCGCCGAATTTGAAAAATTGTTTTCCACCCGAGTCAGATGTTTTAATCCCGGCTGACTGAGTAACGTATGTTCTTCGCGAACGTCTGGGGAACTGTAAAATCGAAGTGCCTTCCAGATTGCGGACCGAATCTTCTACCGCTTTATCGTATCCTGGAAAACCTGATGAATGCATAATCTTCACTGACACGACATGCCGAGTGCTGTTGATCTTGCACGCGAACCATGCAGTAGTTCCAATCGGAAAACGCATCACTACAGCTTGTCGCTGTGGGTCCCATCTGAGGTTGGTATCGTCCGGATTGTTGAGAGCTTCCTGAACACCCGATTGAACTGCCCAGAGCAGCTTATTGCGCCAGCGATCCCATGCGACCTGCAGCTCCTGATCATCCATGTCGGGGTCATCAGCACCGAGTCCGTCATTGCCTAACTCAGCCCGACCCTGGAGTGGCTTATTTGCCTGATTGTCCATCTGAGCGGAGCCCTCTCCCAGCCCTGGATCGCCCTCGTCCTCGGCGTTGCCTTGCAGCGCATTCTCTCTGATATTGCCCTGTAGCGGCTGCTCCGCTTGATCGTATTTGCCGAAACCAAGTTTGCCCTTATCAGGCTGCACCTCTGGTAGTACCGGAGTCGGCATGTCTAGAAGTTCTGTGTCTTTCTTGGCTTCAGAAGGAAGTATGCCGGTCTCCTCGACTCCCCCTTGCAGAGGTTCATTGGCATATGCAAGAGGAGCGCGCAGCGATAGCGCTATCGCTAACGCCGCGGCAATAACTTTCACTGTGTAGCCAGACACGCCCTTCTTCAACTCGAAAAATCGCAATTCGCAGCCTACCCACCATTAGTAAGGATAGCGCAACTCCTGACAAATTTGCTTACCCGTCATAAATTATCCAAAATTTCCAGGTGAGAGAATTGTGAGTTGGACTCTCAGCCCACCCAGAATGAATGCATTTGAGTTACGATTGCATACTCTATAAAGGGCCGCTTTGTAGGCCTGCAGTTCTGAAAACGGGCATCGAGCTAAATGTGAGAACGACAATGAAGAGTGCTAATGAATTCGTGTCGAAAGTCTCTCGCCGATTGGCGGACGAAATAGGTTTGTTGCGCAGTCGTCTGGGCGATCAAGAGTGCTCACGTCTGTTGGTGGCATTTTCCGGAGGTCCGGACTCCACGGCCTTGCTTGTTGCTCTAGCGCAATGCGCAACGGAGGCGGGTTTCGACATAAGCGCTTGCCACATCAACCATGGTCTAAGAGGTGCGGAATCAGATCTCGATCACGAGTTTTCTCAAAATCTCTGTGACAATCTTGGCATTCCGTTCGCCGCTTGTAGGTTGCATGTCAACAATGTTGACAGACTAGTTGAATGGACTTTCGGCGAGAATTTTGTGCAAGATCAGATTCGCGCCTGCGAGCCTCTGAGCGACAGTTTGGAAACTATGCGATTTTTTGCAGGAGATCACGCACCGGAGAATCTTCTCAGGGACATGCGGTATGAATGCCTGACTCATGCCGCTCTGGTGCGAAGAGCTCATGTTCTCTTGACTGGTCACACACTCGACGATCAAGCAGAGACGATGCTTTTCAGGCTTTTTCGCGGCACAGCACCTCATGGACTAAAAGGTATCGAAGGGCATAGAGAGCTGATTCGATCGGATGGTATCTGGCTCGTTAGACCTATGCTCGGCGTCACAAAGCTTGATTGCCAGCGATTTCTTGCCATCGAAGAGATTGGCGCTCAATTGGATACGAGCAACGAAGATGCGCATTACGCAAGGAACTTCATCCGCCATCGATTAGTTCCCTCTATCGAAGACAGATTTCCGGCATGGAGGCAGCATCTTGACCAGCTCCGTCGGATCTTATCCGACGAAGATGAATGGTTGGATCAAATCACAGAGAGCGAGCGTGCTGATGTTAGCGGTTGCGACAAGCATGGCGAATACTTTATCGTCGATCGGTTTATGACGAAACCGAAGGCGCTGAGGCGACGACTGTTGGTTGCTGCAATGAAAGAGCGTGATATTGAACCAAGTTTCGAGCGGGTGGAGAACGTTCTAAACCTTATTGATAATTGCGGGACGGCGCTCGATTTGTCGGAGCAGTGGTCGCTCAGGCTGCTGGCTGGAAAGGTGCGTTGGTTATCCCAGGTCGATCGGGGCGAGTCGCCTTCACCATACTTGCTATCTCAGGAGACTGAGGTTTTTCTGCCGGAGCCAGGAGCCGTCTACCGATCTAATCTGATTGCTTGGCTAAACAAAAGCGTTCAGATTTCGAATTGGCAAGGCGAAGGGCTGGAGTCCTCCGAGTTTCCCGAGCCGGATGCTCTTGAGGCAGTGGTCGACTTGAGTCGTGTCAACACTCCGCTCAAGTTGCGATTACGCCGCCCTGGAGACCTAATTCAACCATTCGGAATGACACGACATGTGCGGCTGAAGCGCTACCTGCAGACGCATAAGCCGAAGTCGGAAGACTGTTTTGCCAGGGATGGTCAGCGCCTGGCGGTGGTTCTGGTGGATGCCGATGAAGTCCTCTGGGTGCCGGGTGTGGGGTTGAGCGAGAAGTTGCGGGTCGTCGGCAAGCCCACGCATCGCCTGACTCTGCAAGACCTTACTGATTCGGTCGGTCCATCGACCTGGGCTTAGGTCGGCGGCGTCAGGCGTTTTTGCGTATTGTCAGGAACAAACCGGATAAATTATTAAGAGTAGACGGGCATCCAGCCAGAAATTTGTTATAACGCGAATTGTGCAGTTCGTGGTTGAAACAAGGAGTATTGCCGGAACAATAGCTGTTGGCAGGCGTCCCCAGGACAAATAGGTTTGGTCCGATGCGAATAGGGTAGGGTTCTAAAGCTACCGGTTCAGGGAACGATAGAAGAATGACGGATTGAGCCGTTGTCGAGATGTCAACAAACCGCGAAAAAGCTGATTACTACGGCGATAAGAGCCCGATCTAATCATGATATAATCTGAGCAACGGATAACTGGAGCGATACGATGAGGAAATACGGTACAACTTGGGCCGTTTTTGTTTTACTACTTGTGTTGGTGGTGTTTGTCTTCTCGCTCACCAATTTTAACCGGAAAGACGATCCGATCACCTATTCCGGTCTGCTCAAGCTACTACATCAGAGCCCATCAGCAGGCATCGAGCGTGTTGTAGTCACGAATGACGATCCGGTCGTTCACGTGAAATTCAAGACAGACACTAAAGAAAAGCCGGTCATCGTTCCTAAAGAAGCCAAAGAGTCGCTGATTAAGGAGCTCAACGAGAGCGGTATTCCTATCACCGTAAAAGATGCCGACAAGTCTGGCATGTGGTTCGGCATGCTTAGTTCGTTCTTCCTGCCGGTCCTCGTCATCGTCGGACTACTGTTCATGTTCCGCAGCGCGCAGTCCGGTGGCAATCAGGCTATGAGCTTCGGACGAAGCCGCGCCAAGCTCATGGTCGACAACAAGGTCAAAGTGAGCTTCACCGATGTGGCGGGTATCGACGAGGCCAAGCAAGAGCTTCAGGAAATCGTCGATTTCTTGAAAAACCCGGAGAAGTTCCAAGCATTAGGTGCCCGCATTCCGCGAGGCGTCCTCTTGGTTGGCGCTCCTGGTACAGGGAAGACTTTGTTGGCTAAGGCTGTTGCTGGAGAAGCGGGCGTGCCGTTCTTCAGCATATCCGGCTCGGATTTCGTCGAGATGTTCGTCGGAGTTGGCGCATCACGCGTCCGAGATCTCTTTGACCAGGCTAAAAAACACGCACCTTGTATCGTTTTTGTCGATGAAATCGACGCGGTCGGACGCCAGCGTGGCGCCGGTCTCGGCGGCGGACACGACGAGCGCGAGCAAACACTCAACCAGTTGCTGGTCGAGATGGACGGATTCGAAGGCAGCACTGGCATCATAGTTGTTGCTGCCACCAACAGACCGGACATTCTCGACTCGGCGTTGCTCCGTCCAGGTCGATTTGACCGACAGGTGGTTATTGATCCGCCCGATGTCCTTGGCCGCGAGCAAATTCTGTCAGTTCATGCTCGGGGCAAACCGCTCGCCAAAGATGTGGACATCAAAATTTTAGCGAAGCGCACACCAGGCTTCACAGGCGCAGACCTTTCCAATCTTCTTAACGAAGCCGCACTGCAAGCTGCCAGGAAAGACAAGCGCGAAATCGACATGAAAGATCTCGAGCTCGCCATCGACAAAGTGAGCTTCGGTCCGGAAAAGAAATCACGCATCATCTCTCCGAAAGAAAAAGAGATGACAGCGTACCACGAAGTTGGACACGCGTTGATGGGAGTTCTTCTCCCTCATGCCGACCCGCTTCACAAAGTGACCATTATCCCTCGTGGTTTCGCCCTTGGTGTCACCATGTTGCTGCCGGACGAAGACATTCTGTCTCGCACCAAGCGACAACTGATCGACTCTATTGGCGTGTGCCTCGGTGGCCGGGTCGCCGAGGAGCTCGTATATGGTGATGTCACTACCGGCGCCCAGAACGACCTCGAAAAGAGCACGAAGCTGGCTCGCCGCATGGTTACTGAGTTCGGCATGTCTGACAAGCTCGGACCGCAGACCTTCGGTAAGCGTCACGAGCATGTCTTTCTCGGTCGGGACTTCGGACATGAGCGCGACTATGGCGAGAACATTGCAACCATCATCGACGAGGAAGTCTCGGGCACCGTTTGGGAGCAGTACAAGCGTGTTAAGGACCTACTTTCGACACATCGTCCCCATATGGATGCAGTCGTGAAAGTATTGCTCGACAGAGAGACGCTTGATCGCGCTGAAGTCGATGCCATTCTTGCTGAAGTCAATCGCAAGCTGGATGCCGGCGAAGATCTGGATTCTACTCCGGACAAGCCTACGGCACCTCCTCCGTCGGTTGCTTCTGATGACGAACTGGGCAAGATCAAGCTGCCAAGTCAGACTGTTGACACGGGCGGCGATGGTCTTTCGCCAGAGCTGAAGCCTAAGTTCGCTTAGTCGAAAGTTCAATAGTGAATTCGCAAGAGCGCACTGGAAAGTGCGCTCTTGTTGTTTTCAGCCTATCGTCTTTTTTCATCAGGAAATTTCGTCCGCCTTGCCAACTCGCAGGCACCCATCACGAACTCGTCCATATCGCAGTCTCCATGATCGACAATCCAGCGAAGGTGTTGCAATCCAGTTTCGACTTTGCCCAGAATTAGATTTTGAACCCCGCGGACGAAGTAGCAGGTGGTATTACTTGTGGTGCTCTTCGCTCGAGCCAGCAACTGTTCTTCCGAGCAGTTGCCTCGAATGTACACAACGAGAATTTCCGGCCATCGCTTGCTCAACGGTGCAGTGAATAAAGCGATACTCTTATTTTTCGAGTGCGCTCGGTCAAGACAAGCAGCGTGGCAGCAAGACTGAGAACTGCGTTGAATGCGGTTCGGTCGTTGGCTTCGTTGATGTCTAAAAACCTATCGAAGTCTTGCTGTGCAGCAACGAAGTTACCCAGACAGAAGAAGGTGCATCCACGATTGTAGTAAGCTGCTTTATCTTTGGGATTGATTTTTATGACTCTGAGTAGCTGGCGATGATGTCGCGAAAGACTCCTTTCTGTGGAATTCGAAGTATGTCTCCCATTTTTCCCATGGTCGAATTGTATGCAACTTCCTTGCGAGCCTGCTCGATGTTGAGATGCGCTTCCTCGAGTTGGTCCAATTTCGCGAAGAGTTTGGCTCGGTTCAAATAGGCATTGATGTATCGCTGGTCCGCAGCGATGGTGGTACCAGAAGAATTGTGCACGTAAGCGCAGCGACTGCTGGCGCCAAAAATACCTAGGGTTTAAACTTTATGATGCACCGCATATAGTGGACTGAAAGATCCGGTGAACGGCCATCGCTGCACCAAAGCCGTTGTCGATGTTCATTACAGTGATACCATGGGCACAACTATTGAGCATAGTCAATAGCGGCGCTATTCCGCCAAAACTAGAGCCGTATCCTATCGAAGTCGGTACTGCAATGACCGGGACCGACACGAGTCCACCGACTACGCTTGGAAGGGCCCCGTCCATGCCGGCGACGACGATGATAACCGAAGCCGTCTGGAGTTCACTTGTTTTACTGAGCAACCTGTGCAAACCTGCTACTCCGACGTCATAAATGCGATTAACTGCAAAGCCAAGATGCTCGAGTATCACGGCGCTCTCTTCGGCGACGGGTAGGTCCGCTGTGCCAGCCGTCAGTATGAATGGAGAAAACCCGACAATCTCGGTTATCGGAGTCTTTCCTATCACAGCTATTCGTGCCAGTTCGTGGTATTGCGCAGTGGCGAATTCGTTGTTCAAAAAAGCCCATTGACTGGCATCGCACCTGGTAGCAACAACCGATTCTTGTGTCTCTAAAATGCAAGCGGCGATCGCAGCGATCTGCTCGGCCGTCTTTCCTTGCGCCAAGATTGTTTCACTTGCGCCCTGCCTCAAAGAGCGGTGCAAGTCTGGTTTTGCGAACTCCAGGTTTGCGAAAGGAAGAGATTTCAGGGTCTTGAGAGCCGCATCAATGCTGACCTTGCCCTCGACCACCGAGGAAAGGAGCTGTTCCAATCGTTGCGGATCCATCTGCTGGTCTTACCTGACAGCCTTGGACAGGATCGGGTTGGCTGGAGTATGAGTATGCGCGTGATGACGGTTGTTGGCGCCACCTTGTCTGTATCCGCGCGGATCGATTATCACTTCTGTAAAGCCTAAGTCGGTTAAGGTGGTCTCGATCTTATTCACCAGATACGGTTCCACTTGCAGGAGTTTCAATTCGTCCTGCCCGATTTCGACAACCGCTTTTTCTTGATGGTATCTGACTCTTACAACTGTGAAGCCTAGCGTTTTAACATATGATTCTGCTGCTTCGACTTGCGAGACTTTGCTAATGGTGACAGGGATGCTCGTTGGAATTCTCGAAGAGAGGCAGGCGTTTTGGGGGCGATCCCAGGAGGGCAGCCCGGCGCGCCGAGCTAAAATGCGAATCTCATTCTTCGATAGACCGGCTTCCCTCAGTGGTGCCAGTACTCCGAACTGCTGAGCGGCGAGTTGACCCGGACGAAAGTCCGCATCGTCATCCAGATTCGCCCCATAGGCAATCTGCTTTATTCCCATTTCTTTCGCCAGTTGATTTAGATCTTCGAATAAGGTCGCTTTGCAATGGAAGCAGCGCATTTCATCATTACGTAGATAATCTTCGTTATCGAATTCGTCTGTGTTGATTTCGATCAGATTCCATTCAAATAACATCGCCTGTGCCCGCGCGGTTTCCAGGTCTTCCAGAGCGAGGCTGGCGGAATCGGCGATTACGACCTTCGCATTTTCGCCGAGCACCAATCGTGCATAGTAAGCGAGCAGCGAGCTGTCAACGCCTCCTGAATAAGCAACGAGGACGGTTCCGGCAGACTCGATCAATGACAGTAAAATTCGTTCTTTCAAGAGCAGCTCTTCGCTTGCCAGCTCTTCTTTGTTGCTCAACATCCCTGGCTACCTATTGACAAAACCTATGCTGTTTTCTTGATGAGAATTCTAACTCTCTTTGGTCTATACATCCGTTTTCTGTTTTAGACAGCCGCCGACAAGTTTGTCTAACTCCTGTCTCAATCCACCGTCGTCGCCTGCTGTGGCGCCGGCTTTCAGCCTATCCATCACGTTTTTCAGACCATTACGGTCGATGGGTTGAGGTTGTCCGACGAATATCTTTTCGTAAACAGTCTTTGTCAGACCTTCCTCTTCCGTCAATAGTTCTTCATAAAGCTTCTCGCCAGGTCTGAGGCCTATGAATTCAACCTCAATGTCGACACCTGGACTCAATCCCGAAAATCGAATCAGATCATTAGCGAGATCGAGGATTTTAACCGGATTACCCATGTCAAGGACAAAGATTTCACCACCTGCTCCAAGCGCCCCAGCTTGCAAAATCAGTTGCACAGCTTCCGGAATCAACATGAAGTAGCGCGTCGCTTCCGGATGTGTGACTGTAATTGGTCCACCTTGTGAAATCTGCTGCTTCCAGAGCGGAATAACGCTGCCGCGGCTGGCGAGGACATTGCCGAATCTGACGGCTACATACTTGGTGTCGGTGAGTTGAGCCAGATCCTGAATGACAAGTTCAGCAGTGCGTTTCGTCGCACCCATAACCGAAGTAGGGTTGACTGCTTTGTCGGAGGAGACCAAAACGAATGTTTTCACACCAGTAGCGGCCGAAAGTTCTGCTACGCATTTTGTTCCGAAAACATTGTTGGCGACGGCTTCGGCCACGTTGGATTCCATCAGCGGAACATGCTTGTGCGCTGCTGCGTGGAACACCACTTGTGGTTTGTGTTGATCGAAGATAGTCTTCATGCGGACTGCGTCTCGCACGTCGGCTATGACGGAGACAATATCCACGCCGGTCGTATTGCGGACCAACTCTTGTTGAATCGAAAAAATTGAATTCTCGCCTTTGCCGAGAAGAATCAGGCGCGAAGGTTTAAAGCGCATGATCTGTCGTGACAGTTCGCTGCCGATGGAGCCGCCTGCTCCGGTGACCAGCACGCTTCGGCCGGCAAGATAACCGGAGATCGAGTCTGTGTCGAGGCTGACCGGATCTCGTCCTAACAAGTCTTCTAGAGATACCTCTCGTAGTTGATTGATACTGACTTTACCATCGATAAGCTCGAAGAGTCCGGGCAGAATACGGGTCTCGACTTCAGCCTCTCGGCACATTTCGACGATGCGTCTGGTCTCTGATGGTGGAGCGGATGGCATGGCGATTATAACCTGGTCGATGAACAGGTTTTCTATAAAACGCGGCAACTCGGCTGTGGTACCGAATACGGTGAGCGAACCGATGCGCTTTCTAAGCTTGGCAGGATCGTCGTCTATCAATCCGACTACATCGACCCCTAGATCCGACCTGAGCTTGAGCTCTCTAAGCACCATCTGACCTGCGTCACCGGCGCCGACGACGAGCACGCGTTTGCGCACTGGTTGTCGCCAGTGTCGGCGTTGGCTGTGTTCCGTCATCAGTCTTCGCAATACTCTCGGACCGGTGAGCGACAAGAAGGCGACACCGCCGTTGACGAAGATGATGCCATAAGATAGATGATTGTTTTCGACAGCCAACCAACCTAATGCACGAGCAATCAGTATTAGAGTCGTGACGCACAGTACAGAGAGTCCGAGCTCCATGACTTCGGTAAGTCCCGTGTATCTCCAGAGCCTGCGGTAGACGCCGAGCGTCCAGTTGGAGACTAGCTGGAGAAGCACCACTGACGGTACCAGCGTCGTGAGCTGGCGCAGATACAATTCGGTTACATGTCCGTCGAATCGAATCAAATAGGCTGCGGCAAATCCGGTAGCGACCAGAGCGCTGTCCATAATGACCTGAAGAATCCGCTTCCAGCGAATCCTCTGAGCAAACACCTTCAAGAAGGAATCTTCATTCAGCGTTGCTTCAAGCCGGTCTATATTGGTCTCTTGACCGTCGCCGAGACTGGTTGGAGCCGTATCCATTGATTTAGTCATTTCAGCTGGTGATTTGAGCTTGGTCACGCGGCACTCCAGATGATTTGAAAGTCTCAAATCAACCGAGCGCACTGACTCGGCGCCTGATTCTAACACTAGTCAGGAGCATTCCAAGTTATTCCATACTCACATGAAAAGCGGTAGGGATTACTAAGAGATTTTCATCTTTCCTTTTTGCTTGGCTACCCATTGCTTGACCCGGTCCTCTGGCAGCCCTAGAGCCATGGCGGTAGTTCTTACGGCAGCCTCGTGGCCTATATCCAGCTTCAATATCTCATTATATTTTCGAATGCACATAAGCTTTACAGGACCTTCCCTGAGGTCGCCTGTAGCGCTCCATACGAGGAACCAGGTTAGTCCGTATCCAATCATGATCGCGGATGTTATGCCCCACAGATGGAATGTCTGGAAAGTCGGGGTGTATTTATCGGCGAAGTACCATAAGCCGACCTCATACACGATAAAGACGGCCGATAACAGCCCAGTATTAACCTTGAATTTCGAAGCCGAGTCGCCGCGAGGCGCCCGTTGAAAGATCTCGCCTCTGGTCTTTCTGAACCACTGGCGGACTTTCTTTTCCTCCGGGAAGACGAGACCAGCGCCGTACAGCGCGAGGATCACGTAAACCGGTCCATAGTAATAGCTTACTGAATCTGCGTGATTGAACCCGTCCCAGGCGACGATAGCGTAAGGAATGATAATAGCGAGTGCACAGAGAATCAGGAATCGAGACGCTCCCAGCTTCTGCTCGACGGTACTTCCGAACACCCAAGTGAAGTAGGCGTTGAGTGCCAGTTGCCACCCGGTGAGCGAAGCGAGGCTAGCCAGCGCGATTGTCGATATGGCTTTAGTGAAATTCTGATCCCGGATCATGGTCATAATCGCGACTGGATTGACCGATGCGTTGTTTTGCGTCCAGGATTCTAGCGACGGATGAGTCATCCAAAATTCCATGCGATTTTGGCACATCATCGCGAATACGACGACCATGCAGAAAATCAGTAACCCCGTCATGATTGGGATTACGCCGCTGGTTTCGATTGTAACGTCCGCTGGTTGGTTGTGTTGCATATCAGCCTGCACCTGAGATCGCAGAAAAACAGTTAAGTGCTTTCGGAGAGAATACATTAACTAGAGTTCCACATTAAGTGTCTGGAGAAACATTTTTCTCGACCGCACGCACGAGGGTCGCCAGAATGGCGACACATCTATTCTGGCAGGATTTGGGCAGTCCGATAATCGAGTCCGTCTGGTGGTGAAATGGACCTGATCGAACATCTCTTAAATGACGATGTTTACGAGCTTGTCAGGTACAACAATCACTTTACGAATCGACTGACCGTCAATCTTGCTTTTCACCTTCTCGTCATTGAGCGCCAGGCCTTCGGCTACTGTCTTTTCCAGCCCTCTTTGAGCTGCAACTTTATTGACGATTTTGCCGTTGACCTGAAGAACCAGCTCAATCTCATCATCGATCGTCAGCGCGTCGGTGAATGCAGGCCAGGCGGTTATGTGGATCGAATCGCCCTCCTTCTTTATGTAGCCGACTCTTTGCCAGAGCTCTTCAGTTATATGCGGAGCCATTGGAGAAAGCACGAGCAAGAGCGATTTAACCGCGAAAGAGAATAGATCTCTCTCTTCCTGAGAGAGCTTTTCGCCTCGAGGAGCGAGTGTGTTGGGCTGGTCGCCCACCGGCTTCTCGGTCTTACCATTGCCATTACCTTCTACGCTTTTTCCGGAAAGTTCTTGAGCGTACTTATACATTCCGTTGACGAGCTCCATACAACGAGCGATCGCGGTGTTGAAAATGTATCGACCGCGATTGAGATCGTGTGTAACTGCTTTGATCGTCTTATGAACCAGTTTGTGGAAGGCTTTTCCTGATGCGTCCAGCTTCTCTTGATTGACGTCGCCGTCGAATGGAGCGACGACTCCATTTTCAATCAGCTCGCTGACTATGCGCCAGATCCGACCAAGGAAGCGGTATTGACCGATCGCGCCCTCTTCCGACCATTCCAGTTCTTGCTCCGGAGGTGCCGCGAATAGGGTGAAGAGGCGCGCGGAGTCTGCTCCGTATCGTTTGAAGAAATCGGTTGTGCCTACCACGTTACCGCGAGATTTGGACATCTTCTCGATTCGGCCGGATTGAGCAGAAAACTTTGTTACCATTCCTTGTGAAAGCAGATTCTCAAACGGTTCGCTCGCTTTGAGCAGTCCTACGTCACGGCAGGCCTTCGTGAAGAATCTGCTGTACAGGAGGTGTAGAATGGCATGTTCTACGCCTCCTACATATTGATCGACCGGCATCCAGTAGTCGACGGCGGCTCGAGAAAAGGCCTCTTCCTTATTGCTCGCGTCGGCGTACCTCAAGAAATACCAGCTCGAGTCGATGAATGTGTCCATCGTATCTGTTTCGCGCGATGCCTCCTTCCCGCATGACGGGCAGGGGGTCTTCAGGAAAGATTCATCGGAAGAGAGCGGCGAGCCTCCCTGACCCGTGATAACCACGCCTTCGATCGGCAGCTTCACCGGTATATCAGCTTCTTTGACAGGGACGATTCCGCACGATTCGCAATGAACGAGCGGAATCGGGCAACCCCAGTAGCGTTGCCGACTGATCAACCAATCACGCAACCGCCACTGTACGCGTTTCGATCCGCACGCATGATCAGCTGCCCAGTCGGTCATTTTCTCTTTGGCGGTTTCGCTGTCCAATCCGTTGAATGCGGCGGAGTTGATCATCTTACCGCTCTCGGTATAGGCCTCTTTCAGTTCTGGCGAGGCTTGACCGTCTTTCGAAATTACTTCTTTTATCGGCAGATTGTGTTGTTTGGCGAATTGGAAGTCCCTATCATCATGAGCGGGGACCCCCATGACTGCACCGGTCCCGTAGTTCATCAAAACATAGTCCGCTACCCAAATAGGCACGACATCGCCGTTAAATGGGTTGAGAACGAAGCTGCCGATGGGCACCCCTGATTTCGACTTTTCGGTCGACATCCTCTCCAGTTCGGTCTTGTGTAGCGTGTCATCAATGTACTTGTTGACGGCTTCCAGGCGATCGGCAGTGGTCAATTCTTGGACCAGAGGATTTTCAGGAGCAAGGACAACATAGCTCACACCAAATACGGTGTCAGGTCTGGTCGTGAACACGCTTATCTGAACGTTTGGTTTGCTCTCGACGACGAAACGCAGCTCCGCTCCTGTCGATTTTCCTATCCAGTTCTGCTGCATGATTCTCACCGGCTCTGGCCAGCCTGTGAGCGTGTCCAGGTCTTTGAGAAGTTCTTCTGAGTAGTCAGTGATTTTGAGGAACCACTGGCTCATTTTCTTCTGTTCCACCCTGGTCTCCGGATGGCGCCAGCAGGCGCCGTCTTCGACCTGTTCGTTAGCGAGCACAGTGTGACAATCCGGGCACCAATTAACAGCTGCCTCTTTCCGCACGGCGAGACCTTTGTTGAAAAACTTGAGGAAAAGCCATTGCGTCCATCCGTAATAGTCTTGATCGCAGGTCGTCACCTCTCTTTGCCAGTCGTAGCTCGTACCGAGCTTCTTGAGCTGCTCGTCGCGCATAAAACGGATGTTTTCTTTCGTCCATTTCTCGGGATGCTTGGAGTGCTTGATGGCAGCATTCTCGGCTGGAAGTCCGAAGGCGTCCCAACCCATGGGATTGAGCACGTTATGACCGAGCATTCTCATTCGTCGCGAAATGACATCGGATATGGTGTACACCCGCATGTGTCCCATATGCAGATCGCCCGATGGATAGGGGAACATGACCAGTGAGTAAAACTTAGGTTTTTTGCTGTCGTTATCGGCGCGGTGAATACCGATTTTTTCCCAGTGTTTTTGCCACTTTTCTTCAATATCCTGCGGATTGTATTGGCTTGCCATGGACTGAAACCACCCCTTTGCGCCTTGAGCTGTCTGTTTGAAAACAAACTAGTGATCTTATCTCAGCGTTGTCCCTGGAACAAGCAAACATAGGACCGTGCTAAGTTTCGTGGACGAGAAATTTCGGATTAACCTTGTCTGCCGCCGGCGTCGGATGGGCTATTGTTCAATCTCGCTTTGGGCGGAGTCTGCATATAGTATAGATCTGTACGATGATATTGACTGGACTTATACCGCGATTTCACAAAGCGAAAATCGGCAAGTCCATCAGTAGAACTGTGTTTCCGCGTAGTCAATTTGTGACCTTTTAGTGTCCAAATTGCGCAATATCCAAAGTTGAAAAGAGTGTGACCAAATATATTTAATCTGAAGAGTTCGATGTGAAGCGGGTTTTAGGATTAATTAAATTCGGCGGCGTATTTCCCGCATTGTGCAAAAGTGATGACTAAAAGTATTCTCACAGCAGTTCTGGTGTTGCCGAATAACCTCTAAGCCGTATGGTTTGCAGGCAAAAAATCAAGGGCGATTGACGCGAGGCTTACTTAACTTCCAGTGTAAGCGTAATTATTTCTCGAGAGGGACGCACTCATGGGCTGGGATATACCCCCTAGTAATGATCAAACTAATTCAAAATCCGGCACCCCGTCAGTAATCGACTCCAATCCGTATTGGAGTCCCGAATCAAGGTCAGTTAAGACATCAACAACAACTCAGACACCGACTCAGCCTGAAACGGCACCACCCGTCCGGGTTACAATCGAGCAAACTCCACCTGTCATTCCGATGCCGATGCCGAGACCTGCTGATATGGTTACTCCGCGCGTCGACACCACGTATCAAGGACAGAGCCGTTCGGCTCGTGAAGTCTATGGTGCGGCGCCTGGCAGTATGACTTATTCTGCGATGCGCCAAGCTAGTGGTTACGACTCTCAGCAGCCGGGCTCAGACAGACTGGGTGCTAATCTGCCGCCGCCCGAGCGAGGTCTCGGACTGTTGGCAGGCTTGGGTCGCAGGAGGCAACAGCCTCAACCGGTTCAAGAAGTAAAAGCTCAACCGCCAGGCCAGCCTGAAGCTCAGCAGAGGCAGGGCATCTTTCGGCGTCCGCTCCGTGGAGATCAACCTCCGGCGCAGCCAAAGGCCGAGCCTTTGCAGAAAATTGATCTGACGAAGGAAAACGACGGCGGTATTGTCGGCGAACTGAATCTGCCCGCCAGGTTCAAAGAGCAGAAGGTCGACCCGAACGACGGCAGCCTTGTGCGAAAAGAGTACAAAGTCGACAACTCGCCAAGCAAAGTCACTATCTACGAAGGTAGAGAGCTCGATGCCGATCAGCAAAAAGCGTTAGGGGCAATCCTCGCCAGACCTGGCAGGCTTGGACCGAGCCGCAATGCCGCGGAGCAAGCGCGTTACGACAACGCCTGCGCCTTGATTATGTCAGGGACGACCACCAGTTTTCCGCCCAACAACCCGATGTTGAGCGTGGTGACGATCAATGGCCGCAATTCGATCGTGCTTGAAGACCGAGACCCGCAGCAGAAGCTTTCGGCCTACACAGTCTTTACGCCGTCAGACAAGGGCAAATTCCTTTATGCGATTGGTTCGGAAGGCAGTTCTGCTGATGTGGCTCTTGCCAAACAGAGCATCAACGCCATGAAGAGAAAATCGACACCCGATGCGGTCGCGCCTCCGGTGCCGGGTCCGAACAATCAGAGAAAGAAATAGTTCTTTCTCTAGCATTCATCAAAAGAATGTCTATGGTTGGGAGCGTCATCAGCGCTCCCTTTACCGCTTCTCGTAAAGCTTGCTCGCTTTGTCTGGCGGCGAGAGTCCTGAGGCTGTTAAACTTGCTCTGGTTTTCCTGATTCCAAGAGCGAAGGCGATGAGTACACAACTGGATAGCGACGCGCAAATTCCCGAGGAGCTACATGCTCAGGCTAGAGAGCTTGGTCGAGGAGCTGAGATCCTTCCTGAAGGAACACTCGGGCTCGCCAAGAAATTGCATACGGCTCAAAAGCAAGGCCGACAGCTTCGAGTGAAGTTGGGTATCGACCCTACTTCGACCGATTTGCATATCGGGCATTCGGTCGTCTTTCGCAAACTAAGACGATTCCAGGAGTTCGGGCATCAAGTTGTATTGATTATCGGCGGCTTCACTGCTCAGATTGGCGATCCATCCGGGCGCAACACGACTCGTCCGCCTCTGACCCGTGAGCAGGTAGAGGAGAATGCGAAGACCTATCTCAACCAGATGGGTTTGATTCTTGATCTTTCAAAAACCGAGCTGGTCAACAATGCCGATTGGCTTGCTCCGCTTGATCTTAACGACATATTGAAACTTGCCAGCCTTGTGACGATTAACCAGTTGCTTGCCAAGGAAGCTTTCGGAGATCGTTTTGAGAAGCAATTACCGGTCTCTTTTCACGAGCTGTTCTACCCGCTCTTGCAAGGTTACGATTCAGTAGCCGTCAGAGCTGACGTTGAGCTTGGCGGCACCGATCAACGGTTCAACATACTTCAGGGTCGCGAGTTGCAACCGCATTATCTGCAAGATCAGCAGGTGGCGTTATTGGTACCACTTCTGGAAGGCACCGACGGCGTCAAGAAAATGTCGAAAACGTATGATAATTACATCGCGCTCAAGGACGAGCCTAGTGACATGCTGGGCAAATGCATGCGCATTCCTGACGATCTAATCGTAAAATATTTCGAACTTGCCACCACTTTGACTGGTGATGAAATCGATGAGATAAAGAATGATCTACAAGGTCGCAAGAATCCCAAGGACGTGAAGATGTTGCTTGGAAAGCAGATTGTCAGCCAGTATCATGGTGCCGAGAAAGGAGAGGCGGCAGTCGCCGAGTGGCAGCAAGTGCACAGCGAAAGAAAGTTGCCGGATGATATTCCTGAATTCACCATTGTAGAGCCGAAGGCCCTCTTCCGAATTCTGACAGACATCAACCTGGCTCCCAGTGCCGCTCAAGCGAAACGCCTCATTGCCGAAGGCGGAGTACGTGTAGACACCGAGCAAGTCACCGATCCGAATTTCGAAATTGGCACCGCCCCTGGTGACCATGCCGTCGTCCAAGTTGGACGACGTCGCTTTGCGAAAGTGCGTCGGTCCGAATAGATTTTAGGCAAGCGTCATTAGTCGATGAACAACGATTTGATCTGGATCTTTCCGTTGTTTGTTTTGTTATGCAAATTTTCGAAGCGGTCGAGATCCCTTCGACTGAGACCCTCTATGATGTCAAGTTTGAGATAGCGAAGACGCTTGCACTTAACAAGTTCTCTTAATACCTCGGGATACAGAGTGCCCTTCAGAATCGTAACCGAATTGAGGTTTGGTATCGCTGCTAGTGCTGCAATATCCTCTCTAGTGACGACCGAGTCGGTTCCCATCTGGACGTGGCTGAGGACGGGGAAGTTTGCAAAAGCGCTCGTCGAGACATTTGTCCAGCCGATGTTTATCCGCTCCAGTTTCGGCAACACTTTAAGCTGGCTTACACCCTTCGTCGTGATTCCCCAGCAGGTCGGCAGCGATAGGACAGTGAGCGATTTTGCGCCGGTGAGACTGCGGAGTCCTTCATCGCTCACGTCTGTTCCTTGAAGAGACAGGCGGCTGATGTTGGGCAATTTCGCAATAGACGCAACACCTTTGTCGCTCACGGTCTTAATTCGATCTATATCGAAGTCGACAAGTTGCGTCCATTTTGAAATCTCTTCCAATCCCTTATCCGTTATGCTGTTGTCTGACAAATCGAGTTCCGTCAGTTTCATCTTTGCCATGTAAGGAATGGAGCGGTCTGTGAGCTCACCTCCACGCACTTTGAGAGTTGTTCCATCTGGTTTAATCTCGCCATTCTTCATCGCCCTATCTGTGAGCTCGTTACCTATTCTGAAGATATGGTCGTTTTCCAGAAACTTGGTTGGTTTGATTTCTATGCGCTCTTGTTTGTCGCCTCTAGAAACAAGGATGGTATCTTTTTTCGTCTTCGTGCCCTCGATTGTCGATATCAATTTGAATGCAATTGAACTCGAAAGCACGATTGCGCCTACGAAAAGCAAAGTGAACGGCACCTTTGCTTTTCCTTTGAGCGGGCTAATCATCGATTGAAAGAAGTTCTTACTGTCGATTTCGATTTGAATCACAGCATCTCTGATATCCCGGTCGAAAATTCTTGCGCACTCGACCAGATCAACTTTGAGCTCGTCGGCGTCTTGGAAGCGATTATCAGGGTTTTTCGCCAGACAGATCTCGATAATCTCACCCATCGCTTGTGACAGTTGTGGATTGACGGACTTAATCTTGTTGTCTGTTATGTTGGGAATCGGCGCCTGTTTGTGCTTTGTCATGGTATCAATGGCGGTATCACCATGGAATGGCAATCGGCCGACGATGGTCTCGAACATCAAACATCCGATTGCATAGATATCGGAGCGCTGGTCGGCTTTCTTGCCGTCAATGATTTCAGGTCCCATATAACCTGGGGAACCGACGAGATTGCTTCCTGTGCTGTCGAAACCGGAACGATCTATGTCGGCGACTCGCATGTGGGCGACTCCGAAGTCTACGATTATAGCAACCGGTTTTTCCGGATCGGAAGTCTCGAGCATGATGTTGCTGGATTTGATGTCCCGGTGGACTATGCCGTTGTGGTGTGCGTGCGACATGCCGTCGACGATCTGAATAAACAGCAGGAGTGCCTTACTTACCTCGAGGCTGCCTTGTTTCAAGATCAGCTCTTCGAGCGATATTCCTTGAATGAAGTCCATCACCAGATAGGGATCGCCTGCTTTGGTGACACCGAAGTCCAGAACTTGAACGATGTTTGGATGACTGAGCTTTCCCGCCGCCCGAGCCTCCTTCTGGAATCGAACGACTCTGCGAGACCCGACCTGAGATCTTGTCGGCAGCGCTTTGATCGACACTTCCTTATTCAGTGTTTTGTCGTGCGCACGGAACAGGATGCCCATGCCGCCGCGCGCAAGGAAGCTGATACGATCGTATCTAGACAAAAGTTCGACTGGAAAGCCTTGCGGAATCGATTCTGGCATGAGCGTGGATGGAAAGGCCTATACTTAGCCTTCTACCACATGATCGCCAGATCGTTCGAATTTGGCTATTTCTTCCGTCGCTTTTTGCCTGACAGCGACATCGCCGTCTCGTAATAATTCACGCAAGAGTTCCAGAGGACATGTTTCGTTTTGGGTCAGCCCTCTTTTGACCGTTGGCGAAACATCGAGACTGAGGCGCCAGAGTATGTCCAGCGGGGTCTTGCCGTTCTGGGCGACGGCTGCGCGGACCTCGGAGGACGGATGCTCCGCCAGTTCCGCCAGTCGTTGTGGTGGAGTTGTAAGCTTCTGGGCGACGATGGTCAAAAACTCAACTGCTTCAGTCGTTAAATACGACGAGACCGGAAGCGTCTTGGCACCTTGTGAATACCTGTGGTAAACATGCAAATTCGGAATGTCTTTGATAGTCGGTTGCGGAGCAGGGGCGCGACTGGGAGAACCGCTCTTGTCCATACTCTTTCTGCGCTCATCAATAGCGTAGCAGGCGCGCAATGATACGAGTGGATTGCTGTCGCTAGACAGTTCTGTGATGATGTCGATCGGCACTTTCTGATTGTCTAGCACTGCCAGGCGGACCGTACCATCCCAGTCTTTGCTCAAAGTTCTGAGCACTTCGGATGGTGTGTTGGTGTTGCTAGCTACTAATTTGCGAACATCGGCATCGGTATTTTCGGACAGCCATCTCAATGTATTGATAGGCGTTGACGACGCTCGGGCGATGTCCAGGAGAGCCGCTTTGGTGGTGGGGTTGAACGGATTCGGAGTGGTTGGAAAGTCGGCAGTTATGTCCAGGTCCAGATCACTGGACGGTGGTTCACCCAAACGCCGATTGCTAAGAACGCCGTCGCCATCCGCATGTCGCCAATCGTGTGCGAGGTGCGTGCTAGAGGACCACTCGTCCTCCTCAGAAGACTGGTTGTTGTCCAGGTCGTCCACGGTATCTTCCTGGTCAATCTCTTGTGGAGCTTGATCCTTGTATCTCTTAAACTGGGTTTCGGGCGATGGACCTATATATTTGTGACTAATTTTCGAGCGTTCCGCCCAGGTTCGGGGGCGGCGCTCTTGGTCATCATTCATCGAAGTGGTGGTACCTTTCTATGATGTGCTTACCATAGATGCAACCGTCACCTCACGCGGTTCTCGCCAGTGACGGGTAGTGGTTGAAATGTCTCCTCAATAGGACGCCTATTCTAAATACTAGAGGATGGTGATGAGGGTGTGGTATCAATAAGACCGTAATTTAGTACGGGAAACCTAATGAGTAGCTTTCAATCCGCTTAACATTTCGGTTTTGGATACCTATTTAAATGTTCGCGCGCTGCTAGTTATTCGATTTCCTATACAAAGTTATAGGATTAAGGAGCATTCGATCGCGGAAGCTTGCGGCACAATTAGTAATGGGCAGTCAGCAATGGAGGATTTGCAGTTTAGGTAATCTAGTGGAGACGACGGCGGATTCTCCTGGACGGATCGACCTAGGGTCAAAATCCGAAGCGATCTGAAGTGTACGAGCGCCGGTTCGTTGCCTGACTACTGTTGTATCTCCCGCTTGATTTTTAAACTTCTTACCCTCGCCTTGATCGAGCTGATTGTTGTTTGCTGTTTTCTTTCTTTTCGACCGAGAATCGAAATTATCTGATACCGGATTTGATACTGCCCGGCCTTGGCCGAGGTCGGCGGGCATTCGATTCTCTCGTACTTCTGGGAATCTATTTATGAAATGCGATACCATACCGGAGTTAGAACGGTTTCTCACTATACAAGAACAAGCGCTGGGCAACGGGAGTGCTGAAGTTGCAAGCACCGTGTCGAAACTGGCAGATCTCTATCTGGACCGGGGCAGGCTGGATGACGCCGAGGCGTTATACAGGCGCGCCATATCAATTCGAGAGGGATTGAGTGGACCGCACCGCTCGGAAGTCGAGGAGAGTCGAAAGAGTCTCAATAAAGTGTTGGCATTGAAAGGTGACCGACTCGTCCGCATTAGCGCAGAAATGCGGGCTGCCGGCTCGAGTTCCGTGAGACAAGGTCGACCGGCGCAGTCCGGCACCGGCGGTAATGTCAATTCTCAACCAGTTCAAAGCGCTCGTCCTGATGTCCGCTATGTGCCGCCCAACCAGTCTCCGTACCAACCTCCATTCGTAGGTCATGCAAAAGCAGGAGCGGTCGGAGCACAACCTCAATCGGCGTTAGGCAAGTATCCGGCGGCGGCTGCGCAGGCTCAATCGGCTTCAGGTAAGTACTCGGCAGTATCTCAACATACGAAGTCGTCAGACAGCTGGAATTTTCGCCCACTCGACTCGTCAACTACATTAGAGGCTGTTCCTGACTCGATGGCATTGTCGAGCAGTGAAGACGCGTTGCTTGATGCAATTAAAGAGGCTCGTGTAGAGATCGATTTGATGCGACAACTTTCTGGTTGCGACACATGCCAGTTGGCGGACCGTCTGACGAGATTGGCTGATCTACTTTGTCGCTGCAAACGATATAAGGAGATGGAGCCATTGTTGATTGAGGCGTTATCGATAAGAGAGAAGCGCTACGGCCATCATCATCAAATGGTAGCTACGAGCTTGAAAAACCTGGCACGGTTGTATTACTTCCAGGGCTATTTCGACCGATCGCTACCATTATTCGAGCGCACTCTGACCATCAGAAGAACAGTCTTCGGTGAACACAATCCTCGAGTGGCCGAAACTTTGGAGCAATTTGCAAAACTGCTTCGAAAAATGGAACGACACGCCGAAGCCCTGAAGGTCGAACAAGAGGCTCAATCTATTCGTGCTCGTTCGCAGGGGTGGCGACCGCTCTAGACGCGTCTAAGTACGGGTCGCTTACTGACGCATCGTAGAAAGTTTTTTTTCTACGGTTTGGGATTGATAACAGTCTTGCACTGCTCAGAATCCCCCGCTAAAAGTTGCATCTATGAGCACTAGCGTGCGATTGCCGACAACTCCGAAAACAGTCCGGCAGAGATGTCACTGTAGCTAGTAGACCGAGCTGTTAGCGTTAGGGTTGTGGTCCACCATGTGATAGTGGAAGCCTGGTGTTGGAGCGCTCCTCCACATTCAAAGCCTTATCAAAGCTTACCTACGAGCCCTTTATGCTCGCTGTTTTCTTTTTCAATCGAGAAACCAGCGTCGCCATCTCTTCGTATCGTCCGAACGAGGGCACGAGATAAGTGCCCTGACAGATCGGCTTGAGTTGTTCGAGCAGGGCTTGTGCGAGCTCCAGCCCGACGACAGCTCCCTGTTCTCCCGCTTTGGACATGGCCTGACGTATTTTCTTGGGGATGGTGATGCCGGGTACTTCGTTGTGCAGATATTCGGCGTGCTTCGAGCTGTTGAGAGGCATGATTCCCACGAGTATGGGCACTGGGCATTCACCGAAATCGTCGAGAAAATCGGTGAGGTCGTTGACTTGATATATCGGTTGAGTCATCACGAAGTGAGCGCCCGCGTCCAACTTCTGCCTGAATCGCTCCTTCTCGAGTTTCCTGTCTTCGTGTGTGCAGTTGAGCGCGCAACCAATCGAAAGATTCGTGGGGCTGCCAATGGTATTACCAGCGATATCTTTGCCCTGGTTTAATTGACTGATTATTCTGATTAAACCGATGGAGTCGACATCATACACAGCGGTAGCATGCGCATAATTGCCCAGTCCGGGCGGATCGCCTGTCAATGCGAGAATATTGTGAACGCCGAGGGCCTGACAGCCGAGCAGGTCGGCCTGAATACCCATGAGATTTCGATCGCGGGTGGTGAAGTGAATGATGGTCTCGATGCCGACGCCGTTGCCGATGAGCTGGCAGGTAGCGAGGCTCGACATGCGCACTCTTGCCATGGGGCTGTCGCCGACATTGATTGCATCAGCTCCGCTGTCTTTCAGCATTTTTGATGCCTTGAGTAGTTTTTTCGTAACCGCCCCTTTGGGAGGATCGAGTTCGACACTCACGAAAAATCCGACTTCTTTTCCGTCCTTATATGCCTGCAGTCGGTCTCTCAGGGGGATCAAATGCGCGTTAACTATTTCGTGGTGCTCTTCCGTGCCACTGACTGCGGTATCAGCTAAAGGCTTCGACTTCTCTGGTTTTACCGAGAGCGAAAGTTCCGGTGTCTTTAGGGCCGGCAGCTCCGTCAATGTTGATGTCGCCAAATTTTGTGATATTTTGAGATACGCGTCCAGACTCTTGCGCATTGCTCTTATGTGCTCCGGTGTTGTACCGCAGCAGCCCCCAATCAATCGAACTCCTGCTCTAATAAAGGGGTCGACATAGGAAGCACAGTAATCGGGACGGCTCATGAACGTGTAACGCCCACCGGTTAAACTCGGTTGTCCTGCGTTTGGCAGAGCCGAGTAGCCGACTAGCTTATTGTTGAAGCCGATATGATCGATCGCGGAATGCATTCGCAAGTACGAGTCGAAGACAGGCCCTGGGCCGGCACCACAATTGATACCGAGGACCTCCGGCATGTCATCGCCAAGTTGATCGAACAACCTCGTCACATCTTCTGGCGCTGCACCAAATAGCGTGTAGCCTTCCGGCGAGAAGCTGATTTGTGCGACGATCGGTAGCTTGGACAGCGACCGGGCCGCTTTCACCGCCTGAACCAACTCATCCAGCGAAGACATCGTCTCAATCATGAAGAGATCGACGCCGCCGGCGAGGAGCCCTTCCATCTGCTCGCGGTATACATCGTAAAGCTCGCCCTTGTCCGTCGTTCCGACCGGCGGTAGGAGCTTCCCGGTAGGACCGATGGACCCGGCGATAAAGGCCGGTTGACCGGCTATCTCTCTGGCGTTGCGTGCAATCTTCGCTGCCCAGACATTGATTGCCCATACATCCTTTTCCAATCCGAAGTTTGCCAGCTTGAGGCGATTGCCTGAAAATGAGTTGGTCTCTATGACTTCGGCGCCCGCTGTCAGGTAATCGACATGCACTTGCTGTACCAGATCCTTATTACTCAGGTTGAGCTGTTCGAAACTGGCTTCCGGAAATGCGCCCCTTTGGTATAGCAACGTGCCGAGTCCGCCATCGGTGAGAAGCGGTCTTTCTTTTATTGCATTGAGAAACGGATTGCTCATTTAGTCTTGTGTGTCCATGTGAGAAAGGTTGACTGGTTAATCAGTCGGCGCCGCCGATCTGACCCGCAACTGCCTTTATTAGTGGTCGCACATTTTAGCATTTCGAGCTATTGTTAATGCGATTAAATGCGGATGCCCGCGGTCGGCGAAAGATTAAGCCGAGCGGTTTTTCGGCACTGTTGCGCATGTGCGAACCAGACGATCTCGAGTGCCGCGACTTGCCAACAGCCTTTAAGCGAACCTTGTAAGTAACTGCTTTTAACGAATATTAGAGGCATTTGTACCGGTCTTCCCGGCGGCTTGCTAAGATAGCAGCTGTTCGAGGTGTTTTTGCCTTTTCGCTCAGAACAGATACAGTGGGCGTTGTCGAGCGTGCTTATCTCGACAGCATCCCTAGCAAAGGATATCCAAACCGAATCGTGCCAGCTGACCCAAACTTAATTCGCAACTTCTCAATCATTGCGCACATCGATCATGGCAAGTCCACATTGGCCGATCGCTTGCTTGAAGCCACTAATACCATTGAAAAACGTATCATGCAGGATCAAGTTCTTGATTCCATGGATATCGAGAGGGAGCGTGGCATCACAATCAAGGCTCAGCCTGCCCGAATGGAGTATGTGGCCAAGGACGGCAAGCGCTATATCCTCAACCTGATCGATACACCTGGACACGTCGACTTTGGATACGAGGTTTCGCGCAGCCTAGCCGCGTGCGAAGGCGCTCTTCTCATCGTCGATGCCAGTCAGGGCGTGGAAGCCCAGACACTGGCCAATGTTCACCTCGCTCTGGAGAACAATCTCGAAATAGTACCGGTTATTAACAAGATCGATCTGCCCAGCGCAGACCCAGCTCGTATCCGTGAAGAGATCGAAGAGGTGATCGGTTGGCCGACTGATTTTGCAGTAGAAACCAGTGCGAAGAACAATATCGGTATCAATGAAGTTCTCGAAGCCATTGTTCTTCACGTACCGCCTCCGAAGGACAATATTTCGCTTCCCCTGCGTGCCCTGGTTTTTGATAGTTATTACGATTCCTATCGCGGCATCATTGCTTACTTCCGTATTAAAGACGGAGAGATCAAGGTCGGTGACAAGATTCGTTTCATGGCTAACGATAAGGTTTTTGATATCACCGAACTTGGTATTTTGAGACCGAACCAAGTCAAAATAGATCGTCTTGGACCGGGCGAGGTCGGCTACCTGGCTGCCTCAATCAAGGACGTTGCCACCTTGGTCGGTGATACCATCACGTCTGCGGAAAATCCGGCTCCTGAAGCGCTTCCTGGCTATCGTCCGGCAAAACCGATGGTTTTCGCCGGCATCTATCCAGTGGACAACGAGCAATATCCAGATCTTCGCGAAGCTCTGGAAAAGCTGAAGCTCAACGACTCCAGCTTACAGTTCGAACCGGAAAGCTCTGAGGCACTCGGCTTCGGATTTAGGGTCGGTTTCCTCGGTCTGCTTCATATGGAGATCATTCAGGAGCGACTCGAGCGCGAGTATGATTTGAGACTAATCGTCACGGCTCCATCTGTGGTTTATCGAGTTACGAAAACAGATGGCTCCACTATTTTGATTGATAACCCTGCTTTTCTTCCCGAGCCGAACTATCGCGTGAAGATCGAAGAGCCCTTTGTAAATGCCACCATTATCGTACCGAACGATTTTGTTGGCGCGTTGATGGAGCTTTGCCAGGGACGTCGTGGTGTATACGTTGATATGAAATACCTCGATCAGAGGCGCAAGGAGTTGCTATACGAGTTGCCTCTATCGGAAATCATCACCGACTTCTACGATCAGCTCAAGTCTCGATCTAAGGGATATGCAAGTCTCGATTATCATGTCTCCGATTACAGAGAGTCGCGACTCGTGAAATTGGACATTCTGATAGCTGGAGATCCTGTCGATGCTCTCTCTGCCATTGTCCATGTGGATAAGGCTCAGACTTACGGGCATATGCTTGCGAAAAAACTGAAAGAGGTCATTCCTCGACAAATGTTCGAAGTTCCAATTCAAGCTGCGATTGGCGGCAAGATCGTGGCGAGAACCAACGTATCTGCGGTACGTAAGAACGTTCTTGCAAAATGCTACGGTGGCGACATATCGCGTAAGCGCAAGCTTCTCGAGAAGCAAAAAGAAGGGAAAAAGCGCATGAAGGCGGTAGGCAAAGTCGAGATTCCGCAAGAAGCATTCATGGCACTATTGAAGTTGGAATCTGACTAATTGGGTCCGTGGGAACCAACGGCTCTTCCCCATCTTAGTAGGAGTGGGGAATTAGTTTTACTTTGTTGTAGAGACGCAAACCACCGATGGTGTCAAAGTTTGTCGCCTGATCAGCGTCTAAGCAGAAGAATTCTCATGTTCTTCATATCGATTGTATACTGCCAACCTTCGAAGAACTCATGTCCGAGAAGTGGCTCCTCGTCATCGTTGTGCCCTATGTCTGCACTGACCTCGGCGTATACTTTTTCAATCGGACCGAGCTTTATTCTATTGCACGTATACTTGTATGCCTGACCAGAGCCGGATATACCTTTATGAACCACTGTCTCCGCGTCTGACGGCACTGGCGCGCCATATTTGCTAGCTTGCTCCGAGCTATGGAAGGAAAGTGCGGAGGCGGAGTTACCGGTGTCGAGCATGCAATTGCCTTTCTTGCCGTTGATGTCGACCTCGACGATTATCCTGTTGCCGGCCGCTCGAAATGTGAATGGAATCGACACTCCTGAGGCTACCTGCTGCGACCTTACAGCTGCGTCCTTGCGCCTGAGTCTGATGCAATGAGCCGATTGGTCTACCGTATAGTCGAAGTGTCGGAGGAATCCTTGTCCCAGAAGAGGTACCGCGCCATTTACTTCGAGAACCTTGACGTTGGCGTTGCTGAGCGTAAATGGACCGATTCTAAGATTTGTCCTCAGCGTATTGTAGGCAATCTCGACATTGTTGGAAGAGCCTCCCACGGCGCCATCTGGAGGTCCTTCCGGGGGGCGTACCCCGGCATTCGATAGTTGATCTTTTCCAATCGTGATTCCAGGTGCTCCAGTGTCTAGCTCCATCTCCACGGGGCGACCGTTGAACTCCACTGTCACCATCATCTCTCGACCTTGAGGGCGATAATAGACCGCGCCTTCATCGGGTCCGAGCACTCTGCTGTTGCGTTCTGCCGGCGACTCGTCTTCGGATTCCGTCGAGGTCGCCGATTGCGAGGCTGATGTCGGTTGAGCGCTATTGACCTGTGCTGCTCGGAAGTTGGGATCGACTTTCTGAAGGATCTGGCTGGCGTACTTCGCCAGCTGACTGTTGGGTAGCAGTTTCACCACCTGTTTGTACATGGCGGCGGCCCTTCCCATGTTGCCCAATTGTTGATAGCAAACAGCGTTATAGTAGCAGACTGTGCCGTCACGCGGGTTAGTGACGAGATGCTCGTCAAATAGCTGCGCCGCTTCCTTGTATTGCCTATTTTGATAAAGCTGAAACCCTTGCTGTGCCTTACTGGCAGCAAATGCGGAGTTACCTGTCATGCAAAGCAGCAACGCGACAACCAGGCTTGTTCGCCACTCGTCAAACATTTTCAAAGCAGTTCACCACCGAAACACTCAATGACTATTAAACCATGTAGCTCCCACCAGAATGATTAGGACCATCGAGTTGCTCAGTACGTGGTTGACGATACCAGGCAGTATGCTGTCGGTTTTTTCCAGCGCCACAATGTTTGCAGCCGCAAAAATACATTTCTCAATCAGAAACCACGACGTAAATTCCATGTGGATGACAGCAAAAAGCGCTGAGCCCACGATCAAGGCTGGCATCATGCGCCAGTGTCGGCGTAGCGCTGGATGGAGCAGACCACGAAAGACGATCTCTTCGGTGACAGGCGCTACCAACCCAATGCCGAACCAGAGCAGGAAAATGGAGGGTAGCGTTGCCGCCGATGCAAGCAGCTCCGTCGATACGGAGCTGACTTTCTCTGTCGGGTAATGGAGTACCAGAGACAAAATAATTGATACCAAAGCTGGTATCCAACTTATGATAAACGCTTGCAAGCCGATCCAGATGAGTTCTCTTGTGCTGTAATTCTCCGTCGACATTCTTAGTTTTACGAATTGGGTAAAAGGTTTTTTAAGCCCAACGAGTAGATAGGTTGCGCACACGAACGGCAGCATGAGCACACACTCTTCGAGCGTTACAAGTCCAGACGCCTCGACCGGGTGGAAGTAGGAGAACATCATGGACGGCGCTTCTTGCGTGTTGAAATCGCCGAAGAATGTCAGCGCGATATAGCCCATGATATTGAAGGCCAGCGCAGCGAATAGAATCAACCATGGTTTTAACCAACCATATGGCGCAGGGCAGGCGACCGACTGAATGGACGGTAAATTAAAGAATTTGTTTTTGGAAAAAAAGAAGTGAAGGGCCGCGGCAATACTCGCGATCGTCAAGAGGGTTGCCGCGATGAGGACGCTACCAACCTCGTTGCGCTCCTTGACGCTTGTCTGAAAAACAGCAGCGGCTTTGTCGGCAAGACCAGCGTCCTTGTAGAGATTGCGAAGGATATATACTCGAAGCAGATCATCATGCAAATGGTTGCTTAGGTAGTCAGCCAGCTCTTCTGCTTGTTTCGGTGTGGTATTACTAGTGGTGCAGGACAGAGCCTGCTCCAATCTAGCGGCAAGTTCTCTGTTCTCGTCGCTTTGCTCAGAGAGCTTCGCCAATTTCTCGAGCCGTTCTTTTGTTGCAGTATCGCTCTGACCCATCTCATTTCGAAATACGCTTTCGTAGCCGAGAAGGGCAGGGTCGTTCGGATGAGCTTGCAGGCAGCGCTCGAGATGTCTCGCGCAACTTGCAATTAGAGGTTGCGCCAGGAAAGGCAAGCTCTTATCGAGGACTTCGTATATAGCCAGATCCTGGTTAAGTGGAAAGCCCAGCATGTCCGGCTCTACCACCAGGGTTTTGACCTTCTTATCGTTGTCGACCAATTCAACCGATGTGATGTTCAGAATCTGCAGAGTTAATCTCAGGTCGTGTATACATGATTCCAGTTGTTTTTTTGTCTCTTTTGAGTCCCCGGCGACCCTGAGTTGAGCCTCTTCCTGTCCGACCATGCCGCCGATCGAGACCGGGCGCGACAGTTTCTTGCCCAGTTCAATGACGAGCGTTCGTCGAGCGCTGTCGATTTCGCTCGCGTCTTCTTGTTCCCTTGGTGCGTCAGGGTTCAGTTCGCGCAGATTGTTGATGTCGAGGACAGCAAAGCCAATAATTAACAGTGCTGCCAGGCTAGCAAAGATCCAGGAGATGATGCGAGACATGCGAATACCTGAAGTGTCTCAAGCTATTAATCATAAAGGATCGAAGAAGCTCGGCATGATCTCGTGTAATATTTGGGTAGAAACAGCGCCGAGGTTTGCGGTCCCAGTATGGGTAAGAAGCGACAATTCAAGAGGCACGATGACAAGAAAAACTCCGGCTCGGGCACACCGCAACCGCCGCCGGGAATAATCGTGCCTGTGAATTACAGTTACCTGGAAAAGGACGACTCGGCACCACCCGGTTCATCCGACGGAGCTATCGATGAGAGAGCTCAGCAAGACGTTCAGGAAATCGATGACGAGTCGAACCAATCCTCCGCTAGTCAAGACGAATCTGCTTCTCAAGATCCGCCAGTAACTGACAGTCCGAAGAAACGAAAAAGCGTTTCCGAGACTATGGAGGAACTTGCAAGCGATGTTGAGATGGAGGCTGACCGGCGGCGCCTGTTGAATTCGGCATGGCGAGCCCGCGATCTCATATATCAGAAGTTGTTCGGCAAGCCCGCTTACGTCACACCTCCCAACTACAGACCTCCGTCTGTGGAAGTGCCTGAGAACTTTGGTAAAAAAGATTCGGAATCAATGGATACCAGTGATCCTGGAGATCCAACGCTTGAAGAGCAGCATCTGGCAGTACTTGCCTACGGACCCGACCCGCTGTCGCCGTGTTGGAAGTATGTAACCGCTGGTCTAGCCAGTCCGTGGGTGCAGTACGAGCCGCTACAGGTGTCGGGCTTTGGCGTAGAGCTCATGGTAAAGAGCCCGGTCGATGCGCCGTGGGCTGCACAATTTTTGCGGACGTTGTCCTTCTACATTTTTAATCATGCCGGAACGCTCCAGCAGGGGGTTCGACTGGCTCTTAATGCGCCAATCAATCCAGCCACCGACTCGAAGTTGCGCAATGCTTTCGTCTGGTATCCGGATGAAGCGCCGGATACACTTTATGAGTTGCCCTCCGGACTTTTCACCATTCTTCTAGCGGTCGGCATGACCGACGACGAGCGCAAGTTTGCTGATTCCGTCGAAGAATATGGCACCTGGTGCGTGCAAGCCTTGCTGCGCCAGGCCGGATACGGACAGGTTACTGACCCAAATCGTGAGTGCGCGATGAAGAAAGACAACATTCATGCGATCGTCGCGAACGTCCGCAACTTTTGTGAGACGTTCCGTGCCAATCGTAACGGGATGTTCACCGCCGATGATACCACCTTTTAGTGAGTAAATTACGACTTGACTAGCGTTCAGCATCTTCAAAAACGTCTAAAAGATCTCGTGCAAATGCAGGGCGATCTTCGATTGGATGAGTTTTTTCAAAAGGCGCTTTTACCTGACTACAGCGTGCATGTCAAACGTTGGATCTGGGCTAACGATCAAGTTCTTGATGTAAGGCCTCTTTGGATACAGCGAGAAAGCAGCGCTCCCGAAACCGCTGCTGTCCTCACTCTGCCGCCACTGGACAAAGCCTGCAAATGGAACTACGGTCTGGATGAGATGGAGCGAGTAGTCGTGGCCAGGCAGGACAGCGACTACAGTTCGGACTTGCGTTTGTACCAGTACAAAGGCGATTTGATCGAAGGTTTGCACTTCTTCTCTTACGATTCCAATAATGATTCCTATATGTCCGTATCTGAATGCGAAAGGGAAGACGGCAGAACGTCTTTTTATCTAGCTGTCAACGATTTCGAGGTTGATTCGGAGGAGTACGAGTACGATCAATTAGGACGCGTCAATCGGATAACCAGGGAGAGAAATTTCTACAATCCGGATGCTGAAGACGCTAAAGCAAAACGGTTGCAATCAGACCTGGATAGGCTCCGAGCTCGGCGTCGAGAGCTTGGATTGGATGTTGCCAACGTCCTCGATGATACAGTTCTCGCCAAACCCAGTGTGATCGTCATGGAGTACGCTGCTGCCTATGATGAAAAAGGCCTGTGCCGAATTGATTTGCACCGGGACGGAACAAGCAGTTTGGTGTATCAGAGAAACAACTGAGTTCGAGGACGACGCATGACTCTAATGGAAGGTTTCTTACGTCGAATCCTTGCTGGAATTCTTGATACCTGGATAATGAGTCTGGTCCTTGGTGTCGTACTCGGACCGCTTTCTTTTGTCGGTTTCATGGTTTATACCGCCACCGCACTTGTCCATCCTGCAATCATGTTGGCGGTGCTCGGTGTGACCATTGTCGGGATGATAGCTTTACCGGCGGCCTATTACGCCGGTTTCGAAAGCTCTAGCTGGCAAAGTACGCCAGGCAAGCGGATGGCCGGACTGAAGGTCACCGATCTAGAAGGCGAACGACCCAAGTATTGGCAGTCATTTGTAAAAACGATCCTGCAGGAGGTTTTTTGTGCCATATTCACCACCGGCTCATTCGTTCTCGTCAGTGGAGAATCTTTTCTAAAAGTTAACGGGATAGGCGATGCCACCAGATCTCAACCTATCGACATAACCCCAGTTCTTCTTGCGATCGTGTTGTCGCAAGGTTTGTTTGCTGCATTTTTCGTGGTGCCGTGGTTTCGCAACAACTCTCAGACTGTGGTCGATAAGTGGACTTCTCGTTCTGTAGTCCTTAGTAAGGAGCGAATCGACGCTGTTTACTCAAATACAGCTCTGACTGGTCCACGAAGCACAATCAGAGTATTCTGGCAGTCGCCCATCCTGAGCATGTCAATCATGCTTGTGACACTCATGACGTCTCAATTTCTCCTTCGGGCTGCCGACATCACTAGAACTTTCCCAAAACTCGAGTTCTTGCAGGACGATCGGGCGTTGTGGGTGACTGGAGGACTGCTTTCAATCCTCACCGTATATGGTTTCATCGGTTTCCTGCAAGAGATATTCCTGCATTCTCATATGCAAGGTCTGAGCGCCGATAAATACGTCAAGACTGCTAAGTATTTGTCGAGCATCAGCATCGGACTTAAGCGCGATCTTTTCGATGACTTCTCTAGAGCGATCACTCGAGCATACGAAGGCAACGCGGCAGAGGCTTTTCGCCTGATTGAGCCATGGGAAAAACGCTTGTATGTTACACCGATGTATTATGCAACGGCAGTTTTCGCCGGCCTACTCTTGGACGATGACGATCACATTGTCCAGGTTTGTCAGGAAGCTATCAAGAAAATGCCACGACAGTGTGATTACTACAGAATTCAATGTGCGCATGTTTACTTTCGCCGGCGCCAGTTTACAGAGGGTGTTGAAGTGCTCGAGCCGCTTGCAGTTCCAAAAACCAGGACGGGTCTCGCTATACTCCAGATGGCATTCCTGGTGTGTTTCGCAAGAGTCGGAGCGCTTGACGAGCTAAACAAAACAGAAGAGTTGATTCGCGCCTTTAGAAAAGATTCGATTCCCGATTTTTGTCACGGATACTATCAGGGCATTGCCCTCGCGGCGAGAGGTGATTATCGCGAGGCAAAAGAGCATTTAGATGCGGCATCACGGCTGATACCAGAAGGTAGTTACATGAGTTATCTTGATTATTCCAATCGAGCGTTCAAGAGTCGAATTAGAGACTGTCGGCAGTTTATGCTCTCCGTACCGGCCAACGAAGCAAAGGCTGATGAACAAGTGGTGAGACGACTGGTAGCATGTGCAAATCGGCTTGGCATTTTCCAAACATGATTCTTATTCAAGCAAAAGGCTGGCGTTACCATGTTTTGCCGTTGATGTGCGGCGTGGCGATGATGTGGGGTTTGATGATCTACCTCATCGGATGTGCGTCAGAACTAACGGCCGCTCCCGTACCGTCGTTGTATCCATCATCGAGAACCAGAATTTTGAATCTAATTTCGTCGGAACCTAACTCTCTTATCCACTCCACGAGTACCGCGCCAATAGATTCGGCTTCGTTATACACCGGCATGACGACCATCAGATCAAGTGCGTCCGCGTTCAACAATGTCGAGTTCTCACAGCGTAGCTGGTTGAATTTTATACCAGGGATTCTTGTAATAGGAGGTCGATCTGACTTTGCGCTCCAACGCCTCGATTACTCCCTTCGAGAAGTCTACCCCTTCCAGCTTCTGCGCGTTGCGAAGTCCGCCGGGGCAGAACACGTTAATCTCAATCACTTTGTTGCCTATAAGGTCAAGGCCGACGAGGAACATTCCGTCCATAACGAGACGGGGGCGAAGCGAATCAGCCACAGCCAGCATTTGTTCTGTGATGTCAGCCTTTGCAATGGTACCGCCTACGTGGACATTGCTGCGCAGATCGTCACTCTGACGAAGTCGCCTGAAAGCTGCGTATTTACCTTTGTATTTAAACGGTTCGCCATTCATCAGAAACAGCCTGGTATCGCCCATAGCGGCTTCAGGAATATAGTCTTGGGCGATTATGTAACCCTCTTTGGATAGTGACTTTACTATCTGATTCAGGTTGGCAAAATCATTCTTGGGAACGAGAAAGACGCCTTTTCCCGCGGAGCCTTGAATCGGTTTGAGGATCATGTCGCCTTTTAGATGGCTGGCAAACTCTTTGATGTCATCTACATTCTGCGTGATAATCGTCTTTGGCCGAATCGACTCTGGGAAGAGTTGCAGATACATTTTGTTGATTGCTTTGTTTAACCCTTCCGGATCGTTGAGTACAATCACGCCATCCTTGCGTGCAATTCGGCCGAGTTGGATTCCCATTGTTTGAGCCCAGGAAAGATTCCCCTGAGCCAGTGAAGGATCGCTCCTCAGCATCAAGGCGTCGATGTCGGGCAGTTCCAGTTGTTCGGTAATGCCATCATTGAGCAGATCTTCAAAGTACGAGATCGAGTCCTTGTATGTGCTCTTCGGCACTCGCGTCGCTGTGACGACTACCCTATCGTCGCTCAAAATCGTAATGTCGGACGCGCTCATATGATAGACCGTGTGTCCTCGGCTGAGCGCGCTCACGGCGAGACGATAGGTCGTGTAATTGGCCTTCTCGACGGTAAGATCAGTTACGAAAAATAGCAATCTCACGGAAATCAACCACACTGCAACGACGACTAAAAAACCGTTCTAGCACGTCGTGGTCATTTTATTCCCAATGAGAACCAAGTCAGTGCGGTCGACGACCTGATTTCAGCTTAAATGTGATGCACCGCTAAAAGGTACTGCGCATTTTGAATAGATCTGAGAAGGTCTCCCAGATTACTGAGAACTTGCCGCCGGAGGCTCCCTGTGTGAGGCGGGGCAGGTGATCGATTGGAATTTCGACGACCTTGAATCCGGCGCGTTCAGAGCGAATGCAAAGCTCGGCATCGACAAAAGGTGTTTGCGAGCGCAAATTGATTTTGTCGAGAATGGCACGACGGAAAAGTTTTATCGAGTTTACATCCTTATGTTTGTGACCATAGAGGACACGGAGCATGAAGTTGTAAACCAGCGATTGCATCTTGCGGCGAGGCGGGTCGTTGCGATTGACGCGCCAGCCGATAACGAAGTCGTGGGTCTTCAGTCCTTGTGCCATAGCCAGCAGCTCTTTCGGTGCGTACTGATAATCTCCAGGCAACGAGAAGACGAAGTCCTTCGAGCCTGAGAGATAGAGCTCTCGAATTGTCGTGCCGAAGCCTTTGTTGACCTCGTGGTTGAGCACTCTGACCTTCGGATTCTGCTTGGCTCTGGCTCGAATCACCTCGAGCGTGCCATCGCGGCTACCGTCGTTGCAGACAACAATCTCATAGTCTTCGCAAACTTCCGACAGCAGGCTCGCCGAGTCATCGATCAGTCGCCCGATCGTTTCTTCGTCGTTGTATGCCGGAATGATTAGCGTCACGGAGCTGAGCTGATTCATGCCGTGGGTGGTGCGAGACTGTTTATGAGTTGATTGCGACTTCATAGGGTTGTGTACCGGCATGGGGGTGCGACTCCATCTTTGGTTGGGCAAATGTGCGACTGCTGAAGAAGTCTTTTACTGACTCGATTACATAGTCGACCTGCTCATCAGTCAATTCCGGGAACATCGGAAGACTGACAATTCGTTTGCATACATATTCCGTGGCGGGCAGGGAGCCTGGCTTATAGTCCAGATAAGCATAAGCCTTCTGAAGATGCGCAGGTATCGGGTAGTGAATCAGAGCCTGAACCCCGCGGTCCATCAAGAACTCTATGAGCTCTTCTCTCTGATTGGTTTGAACAACGTAAAGGTGATAAACGTGGTAGGAAGACTCCAGCTCTTGTGGAGTTACGACCACATCCTTGAGGCCTCTGGTGTAGCGCTCGGCTATTTCGCGGCGTCTCGTATTCCATTCGTGAACATAAGGAAGCTGAGCCGACAGGATGGCAGCCTGAATCTCGTCCAGTCGACTGTTGATGCCCTCGGTATCATGATAGTAGCGCTTCGACTGCCCGTAGTTGCGCAGCATATTGAGCCGGTCATAGTTTTCGCGCGAGTTGGTGGAGACCGCGCCGCCATCACCAAAGGCTCCGATATTTTTGCTCGGATAATAGCTGAATGTGCCGAAATCACCGATGGTGCCGGCCATTCTGCCTTTGTAGAGGGCGCCGGTTGATTGCGCGCAGTCTTCGATTACTTTTAAATTGTGTTTTTTAGCGACTGCCATGATTGCGTCCATGTCAGCCATCTGACCATATAAATGGACTGGAATCACTGCTTTTGTCTTTTCGGAGATTTTCGACTCGAGATCGACTGCATCCATTGTGTAATTATTGACGTCGATGTCGACGAAAACCGGTTGTGCTCCAGTCATGCGTACGGCGCAAATAGTCGGTACAGCCGTATGTGCGACGACCAGAACCTCATCGCCCAGACCAACATCACAAGCCATTAGAGCCAGATAGATGGCGTCGGTACCGTTAGCGCACCCCGAGACATAGCCATTACCCAGGTATTCTTCAAACTCTTTTTCGAACTTCGTGAGTTCCGGACCGAGGATGAAATAGCCGCTGTCGAGCACCCGTTGCACGGCTGTGTCGATCTCTTTCTTGTACTCATGGTAGTGGGCTTTTAAATTTCCAAACGGTACTTTCATTCTGTTTCTCCGCCTGCCGCCGCTCATGAAAACAAAACTATAGAAGAAAAGGGTTGCCGGGTAATTAATGACTACTCAGGACAACCCTCCAAAATGCCTCTTTCCTCACCCTGTTAGGGCCACCGAGACCGCAACATATTGAAGCTGCATTAATCGGCTATATAAGCGCGTGGTAGAATCATGCTTCATTTTACCGGCGCTCCCACATTGCGCCACACGACAAGAAAACCGCAATTCGACCGCATTTTGGTTAACCACATTTAAACATGACGAAGAATCTAGACTCCTGCTTCAAGGGCAAGTCCGTACTCGTGACCGGTGGGATGGGCTTTATCGGCTCTAATCTTGCCATTCGCCTGGCTCGCGCCGGGGCGAAAGTGACGGTACTCGACTCGATGATTACCGATTACGGCGGTAACGAATTCAATGTCAGTCCTGTCGAGGATCAGATACGGATCAACTATTGCGACATTCGAGATGAGAATGCCGTCAATTATTTAGTACGCGACCAGGACTATGTTTTCCATCTAGCTGGTCAGGTCTGCCATCTGATGAGCTTGACCAATCCTTTTCCTGATATTGCGATCAACATCACAGGAACCGCTATCGTCATGGAAGCGCTCCGAAAGTACAATCCTGAAGCGATCGTCGTATACACCGGTACTCGCGGACAGTATGGATCTGCTGTCTCATTCCCCGTGAATGAAGAAGCTCCGACTAATCCGAAAGGTATCTATGAGATATCTAACCTGACCGCGGAGAAAATCATTAAGGTCTATAACGACGTTCACCAGATTCGCTCCGTACTTTTGCGCTTGAGCAATATTTATGGTCCACGCTCTCAGATGAAGCACTCACGCTTCGGCGTCTGCAACTGGTTCATCCGATTGGCGATGGATAACGACATGATTCAGGTATTCGGGGACGGCAGCATTCTGCGAGACTTCTGCTACGTGGACGATACCGTCGAAGCCATTCTAAAAAGTGCTGTTACGCAAGAAGCCTACGGCGAGATTTTCAACGTCGGTTCCGATATACCGGTGAGCTTCCTTGAATTGGTCGAGACCATCATCTCGGTTGCAAAACGTGGCTCTTGGAAGTTTGCAGAATTCTCACCGGAGCGTAAGGCTCAGGAACCAGGAGATTTCTATTCTGATATTTCGAAGATTGAGCGCATTGTAGGATGGCGTCCCACGACAACCTTAGAAGAAGGTGTCGGAAAGACGATTGAGTTCTACGATAAGCATCGCGATCATTACTGGCAAGCAAATGCGAAAGGCGCTCCCGCTTCGGAGCCGCAAAAGCTCGGTCTGGGTAAAAACTAGTGTGATTCACGATCTTCTGAATCAATTCCCTAGGTTGAGTTAGTTAGCCTAGGTACGACCCGATACAAGAGCTGAAGCGATTTTCGGAAGCTCTCGGTGGACCGCGTATTTTTATCAAGCGCGACGATCTGACAGGATTGGCCGGTGGCGGAAACAAAACAAGAAAGCTCGAATTCTTGATTGGTGATGCGCTCGCCAAAGGCGCCGATTGTATAGTCACTGCAGGTGCGATTCAATCCAATCATTGCCGACAGACCGCTGCTGCTTCTGCCAAATTTGGACTTGAATGTCATCTAGTATTTGGTGCGGGTTCGATACCAGACGCGCCAGTGGCAAACTTTTTTGTCGACCACTTACTTGGTGCGAAATTTCACTGGACAGAAAGAAGCCTCCGCAATCAGAAGATGGAGTCTGTTGCAGAGGAACTCCGAGCGGGCAAGGCACCATATATAATACCGGTAGGCGATTCCAATCATGTGGGAGCGTTAGGCTATGTGCAAGCTTTTTCTGAGATGAAAACACAGTTGGATGAAATGAAACTGCCTATAGACCATCTCGTCTACGCGACTAGCTCTGGCGGAACGAACTAGCGTGCTTGCTTGGCTTGTTCTGCAGCGAATAGAATGAGCTCAAGTAGGCTCGCAGTAATGCGTTCGCGAGACATCGGCATCATGAATTTCCCATTCAGAATCTCCTGGGAGATCATAAAATTGACCAGGGCACCATGTATGATTCGCGCCAGTGCTTCGGGATCTGAAAAGCGAAGGTTTGGATTTTCCCTGATGTAGTATGCAAGGCTGTCTACGCCAGGTCGAACCAGGCGGTTGAGATACGTCTCCGACAATTCCGGAAATCTCGCTGATTCTGCAATAATCACTCGGATCAGTCCGACATATTCCGGATCGTCCATTCGTTGCAGCGCAATTTGGGTCAGGACGCGGAAGAAGACAGGTGGCTCCTGAGCCATCAGTTCTGCCCCCATTCCTGCAGTGACGAAACGATCAAGTAATCGATCGATCAGAGCGGAAAAAAGGCTCTCTTTGTCTTTGAAGTAGGTGTAAACAGTTTGTTTCGCGACGCCACCTTCCTGCGCGATAGTGTCCATATTGGCGGCATATCCATAAGTCAGAAATGCTCTCATGGCGCCAGCGAGGATTTTTTCGCGTTGTTTGTTTTGTCGTTGTTCTGACGTAATTGATTGCATGGTAATACAATCATACTGCATAGTCTAGATTTCGGAAACGCTCAATTCAACAGTGTTGAGCCTCAGGCATGCAATTTAATCAAGCCTTGGAACCAACAAAGGTCGAAGGTGGCAGCCAGAGACAACACCTTGAATTGGCTTTTGCGAGTCATGCAAACGTACAAAAAGCAGAATGATGGTCTCTCCGTAAGACCATCATCCCACCTTTTCCGATCGCAGTGTGTCAGCAGGTAAACCTTAAGTCAGAAGCTCCCTAGTGGAGTTGCCTGCAACGTGGCACCAGGCAAAGTGCCGGCAAACGCAGCTATATGTCGAGAGTCATTGACGCTGGACAGCTTGTCTGCCACCTTTATTTTTGCGCTTGCCCATCCACGGCTCAGACTGTTGGACAGGAGCTCGTTGAAGTCAATCGCTTTTTCTGTCGTTTGAGACACCAGTACGTTTTCTTTCCACGAGACTGAGTCCACTTTCTTCTGATAAGCCAGTGAAATCAGATCGAGGACATTGCGCTCAGTAATTGTGTACGAGGCATATAGTCGAGCTGGTAAATTCACTGTTCTGGCATCAAACTGATGCTTCCTCACACGGTCACTTAAGAACACTAGTAAGTGACCTGGTTTTCGATTGACTGCTTGCATAAGTTCGATAACTTCCGAGAAGGTCATGTAACCTTGGTCGAGAAGAACCAATGCGTGCATTGCAGCGGCCAGTACGTCGAGGGTGATGACATTGTGTTCTACCGCTACGTGAATCCAAGTTGTTTTTGTATTACTGGCTTTCTCCTTTAGTTCGTCAATTTGAAACTCGTGCAAGACTTCAGCTGTTGATAGTATCTCGGTGAGCCAGCAATCCAGTGCGCTTGTTTCATTCACTAATGCGAAGGCTTCCATCGCCTCGTGAGTGGACACGTTTGTTGAAATCGCATAACGAAGAACCATGCGCCCCACACTTGGTGGCAGTCCGTTTCGAATTAATTGTTGTATTTCGATAGCCTTATCTATCGCCTTCGAGTTGACCGTTCCGGATAGCAACAAAACTACTCCTAAGGGCAGTTTTACAGATTTTGCATATGTCAGATTAGCTGCTAGTTTCCTTTCGGATACCAGACCGGTGCTGACTAACAGGCGACCTAGCTTTGCTTCTGAATCTGTCATTGATTGCGTGCTGTCGAAACGACAGTCGCGGTTGAGTTTGCCGTTGAAAGAACCAAAGGATTTCAGAGTATTGGTTGTCACTGCCAGGTCTCTGCTATTTGTCCTTGTTCATAATTAAATGCCAATGCTAATCGAACTGACCGCAAGATGAATTTGATCGTACGATACAATCCGAATCCCGTGGCGCCAGCCAAGAGACCGATGGTGGCTGCTGTCGCTATACAACTATCCTTGCAAATGGCTCCGGCAAGAGTCATGGCCAGGAATGGAATTATGAAAGCCATGACTTGGTAATTTTTGCAACCGTTGCCAGCGCATTCTCGATTGGTTGTTTTCGATGAATGACTCATTTGCAATTTCGATACCTCGTATCTTGCAGCAACCTCACGCTAATAATCATACTGCTTAGTCTAGAAATGTCAAGCGGAAATTTCGTGCCAATTTTTGGGCATTTTGGGCGTATTTTTATTTCTTATAAGTAAGGATATTTCGAGAAGGAGACTAATTAGTCTAGCTGTGAGAACCAAACAAATCCCAGCGGCGGGATTTAACAAGCCAGCAAGTTGCCCCGACTGAAATAGACGGATTGAGGTCGCGAATCGGCGAGTCGATATGTTTCTCACATATATAGGTGCGCACTGGGATTTTCTATACATCTTGGAGAATCTCCATTCAAATCTGGGAAGATTAGACTAGAACTATGAATCATTCAAAGCGTCAGATGGTGGAGTTATCGGCGTTTAGAGTGTTGTTTGGCTCGTTAAGTGTAACTCCCTTCTTCCCGAAGAAAATCCGTCCATCATTAATTGTGACCACTGCGACCGCCGCGATCGCTTCGATTTCCGACCGGTCCGAACCACTCCGGCCGCTATCGCTTCGACCTCTCCAGAGGGCGTCGCTCACGGATGTACTGTCGGATTTTTTCTAGTGTCTATCCGAACAAGCTTGTGAATGCGCTGGAACACAGGTCGACAGTTCTCTTGATGTCTTCTTCGGTGTGTGCCAGAGAAAGGCATGCTGCATCGACGGCACTTGGCGGGAGCATTATGCCGTTAGCCAGAATTTTGTGGAAGAAACTCGCGAAGAGTTCGTTGTCGATTGACTTGCTGTCTTCAAAGTTTCTGATTGGATGTGGCGCGAAGATGATCGCGAACATGGAGCCGACGCGTTGAAGCTGGACCGGAATTGACTTCCCGTCTTTCTGATTGATCTTGTCGATTGATTTTCTTAAACCGTCAAAGAGCTTGGCACCAAGCGCTTCGAGAGTTTCGTAAACGCCGGGCTGTGAAAGTGAATCTAGAATCGCGTTAGCACCGGCCATGGTGACAGGGTTTCCGCTAAAGGTTCCTGCCTGGTACACGTCGCCGAGAGGCATGAGTTTTTGCATGATGGTTTTCTTCCCGCCATATGCACCTATCGGCATGCCGCCGCCGAGCGCTTTTCCGAAGCAGGTTAGGTCAGGCTCGACGTCATAAAGTCCTTGCGCGCCACCAAATGCGACGCGAAATCCTGTTAGAACCTCGTCAAATATTAGAAGTACGTGATGTTTCTTCGTCAGTTCCCTCACTCCGGATAGGAAGCCTGGATCCTCCGCGATTACTCCCATCGAGCCGGCGACCGGCTCGATGATAACGGCTGCGATCTTTCCTTTGTTATCGGAGAGACATTTCTCTAGTGCAGGTAGGTCGTTGAACGGAGTTAGGACTGTGTTTTGGCAAAACTGATCTGGAATACCGGAGCTGTGTTTATGAGTGCTCGAGGCCAAAACCGAATCACTGTGTCCATGATAACCACCTTCGAACATGACTATCGTGTCTCTGCCCGTATAGCCTCTAGCCAGGCGGAGTGCGCTCATTACCGCTTCTGTACCGGAATTGACGAAGCGCACCATTTCAACTGATGGAATACCTGCTACCAATTTTCGGGCGAGTTCCAGCTCCAGCTTGTGCGGAGCGCCGAACATCGGACCGTCGTTTATTACGCGCTTTACAGCTTCCACCACAGGGGCATAGCTGTGACCGAGAATCGCGGGCCCCCATGCTCCTACGTAGTCTATGTATTCATTGTCGTCTGCGTCGAATACTTTGCTACCACTACCGCGATCGATGAAAATCGCGTGTCCACCGACTTCATGGTAGGAGCGAAACGGGCTGTTAACACCTCCAGGAATCAGTTGCTCGATCTCTCGAGAAAGGTTTTGCGAATTTGGAGTTTTCAGGTTGTGCGCTGTAAGTGTGTTCATGTTTTGTATTACTGCTTAAAGCTCCACCGAAGCATCTATCCTGATATCGCCTTTCTTAAGCTGTTTGACCTGGATAGCATAGTAATTGTCGGCGCCACCATTTGTGGTGGCAATTGTATTGTCACCTTTTGTCATCTTAATAACATCAGGTGTTCGATTGACGATTCTGATAGCGACCGGCTGTTTGGTGCCCTGTACCTTAACCACTATGCGCGTAAGCGCGCCTTTGACCTTTTTCAGGTCCGGCTGGACGACCTCTGCTTTTACAAAATCGAAGTTGGCTGAATTGCTTTTCGAATTCGCGCTTTTGATGATAACTGAATGCGTACCTGGTACCAACTTAGGAGGCATGAGCACGCGCAGTTGTACGGGCGAGGCTGCCATAATTTTAGGCTCAAACTCGCCGTCGATCAGTATGCGATTCTTTTCAGCTAGACCATCGAAGTCGTGACCATCAATGACGAGAATTCCGCCGATTGCAACCAGTGGCGACATCTTGTCTATTTGTGGTGCCTTCCGACCAGAGGCGTCGTCCAGCGGCTGGAGTATATCTACAACTCCAGGGCTGAGTTCCGGCCTGTCAGTCAGCGCGATATGGAGAGTGCGGCCCGGATTCATATCATCAGGGATCAGATACAAAGCCTGTCCTTCAGTATCGGTGCTTACAGTCGCGCCATTTATACTGAGTTCTACCGAGTTTTCAGGCTGCTTGTCTTTGGCCAGGACGCTCACTGTGAGGTACTTTCCTGCAATTGCTCTGTCCGGAATGAGCACACTAGCGCCAAGGCTGGGTGAGCGTGGCGACGAATTTATAGCAGGACTCTCCCATGTACGTGAGCTAGCTGACGCCGGTGCCGGTGACAGCGTTGTACCGGGCTGCGCCAGTGCGATTCTGTCTGAATCCAGTGTCTTCGACTTAGCAGGCTGAGCCGGTGTAAAAAGCTCCTTTGTGCTAGTAGGCTGCGGAGTGGTACTGCCATTAGTATCGATTGCAGCTGGAGAGTTTGCATTGGTGAACAGGTGTGTCGCTGGGCTCTCGCCCGGTCTGTCCGATAGTGTTGAACCGGAGGTGCCGCCGTCTCGCGACCAGTCGTCGCGCCAGGGCGGGGCGCTCGGCTGAGGCTCGGCAGCGACTGCCGTGCGTACGGTGCCGCTGGAATCGTCTTGCGGTTCGTCCCCATCGTCCGCGATAGAGATGCGCGAACCTTCCGTGCTGTACGCTTTGTCTGTTTGCTTTTTGTCAGGTTTCGCCTGGTTGCCGCTCAGCTTTTTTGCGCGTTTTTCAATCGCTTCGCTGAATTTATTTCTGAGACTGAAGTCCTCGGCATTCCTCCAGTCATTCGCGAGCCATTTGTCGTCGACTTCTTCGATTCTCTGGTTCGGAGATTCTTTTGAAACAACATCTGCCGGACGTGTTCTGCTCGAATCTGCATTCGTGACCAGTTCCGGTCTGATGCTGGTTGAGTTCGTTGCAATGACAACCTTCGATGACGGATCAGAAGACCTTGCCGATTCTGCCGCTGACTTCTCGAGAACTTCTGTAGATCCCATTGATTGGGGATCGTTAGTTTTAACGGTTTCTGTCGTAGACTCGTGGACTTTGGCGAACTCTGCTGCTTTGAGTTTTTCCTCGAAATCGGTATTTGCTTTCGGCTGCGCTATATTGTCTGCGCCAGACACCGCATCTGTCCCTTTTACTGAAGCGCTCCGAGCTTCGTCAGGCGGGGTTTCCTCCGGTCCCAACGCATCTCTCAGCGCCGAGGCTTCGTCGCCTTGAGCGGGCGGCTCCCGGCGTGTGCCCTGCTCTCCCTCATCGCCGTCCTCGATATCCCGTTGTCCGTCCACCTCACGCGCCCCGACTTCGTCGCCCGCCACCCCCTGGCGAACGCCCGGTTGGTAGCTTGTGCCGCCAACCGGCTGAAGTGCGATCCGGCTTTTGTCTGATTTTGAGCTCGTGTCGTTGGCGGTGCCCTTGTTCGTTCCGACAAGCGCGGCCTCGGCCCGATATTTGGCCAGCATCTCGCGTTCTT
>JAIERK010000056.1 GCA_019746975.1 Candidatus Obscuribacterales bacterium | reverse complement strand
TCTGTTGCTGTTTCTGTCATAACTTTGTCTATCACCTGAATTCAAAAAACCAAAAACGAACACACCGTTCTACCGTGATGCGACACGGAACAATCCCGACGGCGAGGGACGAAAGCGATTCTAGTCAGCGACCGTCTCTGTCTGTGCTTTCAAAACACGCTCGATGACCGGCTCGACCATTTTGATCGCCTTCTCACCAGCTTGAAAATGTCTGAGCTTATGCTCTTGATCGAAAACATAGTAGGCAGGCACGAATTTATTCTCGAAGCGATTGGTAATTTCATGCCAGTTGTCGACCACACAAGGCTGCACAACTTCCCATTCATCGATCGCTTCTTTGACGGATTCGACCTTGGTATCACTTTCCTGTCGGGGCATGTGCACCGAGATGATTTGCAAACCGTCTTTTTTGAACGTCTCGGACCACGTATTGATCTCAGGCAAGCTCTCTTTGCATATGCCGCAACTGATCGACCAGAAGTGAATCAGTACGGGTTTTCCTTTCAGATCCTCGTTAGTGATTGGTTTTGAATTGAACCAATCCGTTCCCCCTTCGAGCGAAGGCAGCGGAGTATCCATACGAAGCGGCATACGACCTCCTTGATACCGACATAAGGACTTAGCATATTGTATCGCCGTACACATAGATTGTGCATTGATTCAAAAGAGTCGCCAGCACGGGCCGACGACTCTTGCGAAATCTAGGCGTTCTAATTAGACGGAAAGAGGCTTTTGACCTGGTTTCCAGTCTGCGCCACAGAGACCACCGGTCTTGAGAGCTTCAAGAACGCGGAGGGTTTCGTCTACGCTGCGGCCAACATTGAGGCTATGAACAACTTGATATTGGAGGTAGCCATCCGGATCGATGATGAAAAGACCACGGAGCGAGATACCTTTGTCTTCGAGCAATACGCCGTAATCGCGGCATACATCTTTGGTGATGTCGGAGCCCAAGACGTAATCCAATTTGCCCAGTCCACCCTTGTCTTCAGGGGTGTTGATCCAAGCGCGGTGGCTATAAACGCTATCGGTCGACACAGCAAGCACTTCTGCGCCGGCTTTTTTGAATTTGTCGAGATGATCGTGGAATGCTTTGAGTTCTGTCGGGCAAACAAAGGTGAAGTCTAGTGGATAGAAGAACAGGATCAACCACTTGCCTTTGTAGTCGTTCAGGCTTACGTTTTCCTTGAGCGATTTGAGGTCCTTCGTAGAAGGCATATCAAACGGAGGAGCTTTTTTTCCAACTTGCAACATACGGCGATAACTCCATTGGTTAAAGGGAGAGTGAACACAAGATACGCAAATGGTACCAGCTATCGCCTATTCCTTATTATGTTTAATGGAAATTGTAGATTTGATCTTAATTAGAGGCAGCTTCGACAACCGAGCATTGCGATGAAAATCAATGAACTACCAGGAAAATGCAGGGGCGTCGCCCCTCAGCATTGAGGTAACTGGTACGCAGAACACAAATTCGTTAAGTCGGGCGACACAAGCAACTTCCTATTAGAAGATGCCGAGCGCTTCACCGTATACGCCTTGCAAAGCAGCGGCGACCTGCATAGTAAGCGAAATCTAACCAAAGTCCGCAAATCAGCTCCGCAATCTAAGTGAACGAGGAGCCCATATTCGCCTCAGATAAGGCGCGCCGGGCTAAAGATTGTCAGGACTAAGCCTTGCTTTTCTCGACCCAGTCGGACAGAACGCGATCTAGACTGTTGAGCGCGACATATTTCCGAATTAATGGACTCTTCGGATCCCAGCCAATTGTCAACAGATGAATCAGGTGATCCCGTGGGCTGGCATTTTGCTTGCTGCGCCCGAGTTCAGCATCATTGACAGCGTCGCTCATGAATACCTCCTCTCGTCGAAGCGTCCCTCAGTATCAATATAAGTATAGCCATGAGTCGGGAAAGAATTAGCCGCCCCCTTGTCACTTCATTAGCAATTTGGTTCAAACAAATTTTATTTGCTATCAAATGTTTCGCAGCCAGTACTGGGTTTGATTGACCCTGCGATTAGATATTTGGTACTATTCGGATTCGCTCTGCCGCTCTTAGCAACTAATAGAGGGACGAGTGGTGCTTGTTTGGTCCGTCGAAAGCGCGGACTGCTGTAGCAAGACGGCAACTTACGTCATGTAGCTCAGATAGAACAATCCGGAGACAGAAATGTTCGCCATAGTGGAAGCCTGCGGAAGGCAATACAAGTTAGAGCCGGGAAAATTTGTCGACATCGACCTCACCGGTCAGGGTGAAGGCGAGGCGCACCTTTTCGATAAAGTGATGCTGATTGTCGATGGCGACGAAGCCACCGTTGGTCAGCCATTCATCGATGGCGCCAAGGTGACAGGCAAAGTCATCTCGAAGATGGTAGAGAATGAAGTCACTGGCGAATTCGATTCCTCGATCAAATCGCCCAAGGTCATCGTCTACCATATGCGCCCTAAAAAAGGCACTCGCAAAAAGCAAGGTCACAGACAGCAATATACGCGAGTTCTCATCGACACGATTGAATTGAACAGCAAAGTATTGGCCAAAGCCGAGAAAAAAGAAAAAGCTGAAAGCAAGAGCTAATGCGTCTAGCGATGACGCACGATGCTTCGGCATCGATACAAGGAGTTGATTGTTATGGCACATAAAAAAGGTGCAGGTTCTACAAGGAACGGCCGAGATAGCCAACCTAAGCGCCTTGGCGTAAAGGTATTCGGCGGCGAAGCAGTTATTCCAGGCAACATTTTGGTTCGCCAGAGAGGCACCAAAATCCACCCAGGATTTAACGTTAAGCGCGGTAGAGATGACACTCTCTACTCTGTTATTGAAGGCGTCGTCACTTACGAAATGTCTCGTGGCAGAAAGCGCGTAAGCGTTTACCCGAGCTGATCGTATTCAATATCGGCTTCAGATGCGGTCTTCGTCGAGGAGACCGCGACGGTGTTTTATAGTTATTCGCGAGAGTCCTGAGTTTGACTCCAATACAAGTTCCACCAAAGACTTTGGCCCCGCTTCTATCGAAGTGGGGTTTGACCATTGATTCGCCAGACGAGTCCAAAAGCAGTTTTTCAGGCGTTTCATACGATTCGCGCATGGTCGAACCCGGACATATATTTTTCTGCATTCATGGCGAGAAGCTTGACGGCAACAATTTCATAAAAGACGCAGTAGACAAGGGCGCGGTGTTGATTGTCAGCGAGATGCCCAAGGCATCCGATCTCAAAGCGCCATACGTCAAAGTCAAAGATGTCCGCGAGGCGATGTCGGAAGCAGCCGACTATCTTTACGATCACCCGAGCCAGAAGCTTAGAGTGATTGGCGTCACAGGGACCAATGGAAAAACTTCGACGACTCACATTATCGAACACATCATCAATGGCGCTGGAAAGCGAGCTGGTCTGGTCGGAACGATGGGAGCGCGCTGGCAAGGCGGCGATTACGTCGACGCAAAACACACCACACCACAGGCCGCAGACCTGCAAAAGCTCTTCTATCAGATGGTAACGGCTGGCGTAACCCACGTAGCCATGGAAGTCTCGAGTCATGCCCTGTCGCTGAAAAGGGTTGATAGCTGCGAATTCTCGCTCGCCTGCTTGACCAACATCACCCAAGATCACCTGGACTTTCACAAGACCATGGAGCATTACTGGAAGTCAAAACAGCTTTTGTTTTCCGGTTTGAACACCAGTCCGATGCAGTCCAAACGAGCCATAGTCAACATAGACCAGGAGTTGGCGCCGGAATTTCTCAATGTACTGGGTCCGGAAATTGAAAAGTATACCTACGGGTTCTCTCAACAGGCTGACTTTCAGGCTCTCGATTGCCATTTCGATCAGACAGGAACGTCTTTGAAAGTAAAGACCCCAAGCGGAATTCTCGACCTGAAGTTGAAGCTGGTCGGGCAATTCAACGTGTACAACGCGCTTGCAGCGCTCGCCGTTTGCGCGGCCGAAGGTATTGATGCAGAAGCCTTGAAGCGCGGACTGGAGTCGTTCAACGCAGTACCCGGAAGATTTCAGGTGGTTTCAACCGACAGCGTAAAGAAGCATGAGCAGCCTCTCTGCATCGTCGATTATGCTCACTCGCCGGATGGTCTGGAGAATGTTCTGAAGGTCGCAAGAGAGCTCGTACCCAAGGACGGCAAACTTATAGCTGTCTTCGGCTGCGGTGGCGACCGCGATTCTTCCAAACGACCTCAGATGGGAGCGATTGCCGAGAATCTGGCAGATCTAGTCGTAGTCACTTCGGACAATCCACGATCCGAAGATCCGCAACAGATAATCGTCGACATATTGGCCGGCATCAAACGAATGAGGTCGGTAATGGTAGAACCCGATAGAGCCAAAGCGATCCAACTTTCGATAGTCGATGCCTCCCCCAGTGATGTCGTCGTTGTCGCCGGTAAAGGTCATGAGACCTACCAGATAATCAAAGGACAAACTTTCGATTTCGATGATCGAATCGAGGTCAAGCAAGCACTGGAAAAGCGACTTAAATCGGTGAACGCTTGACAGAAGAAAGATGGTTATAATTCTTACGAAGGCTGTCCAGAAGCCATGAGAATCCACTCTTGGGAATTAGCTTCAATATAACCTCGGTCCGCGAGGGCACTATATTCAATGTGATGCAGTTTCTGGCGCTTGAGAAGGTAACCGGATCTCTATCGATCCGCTTCGGAAAAATCGTACCGGAAGTCTGTATTTACTTTGTCGACGGCAATCTGACGACTGCGGAATTCGGCAGCATCACTCAAGATAACGTGATCGACATTTTGTTATGCCAGGAATTTGCCATCACAGAGGTGAGTTTTAACCCCGGTAAGCTACCGCGCATCAATGAAGCGGCGCGGGTCAAGAAAGCCAGCAGTTTGTCCGGTATTGTCTTGAATGCGTCAAAGGATGTCGATATGTGTGAAGCTCGCTCTTTGATCTACGGCATGTTACCTATGCAGGGTCGCAACAATAAGGAGTCGGACTCTTTGTTGCGTGTGCTCCACGACTTCGAATCCTGGGAAAGCGAGTTGAGCACTTTGCCTGCCAGTAGCAAGGACAAGCAAGCGCCGTTAACTCAGTGCGTTCTATTGACCAGGGCTCTTCGCCTGGGCGTGATCAGCTACCAGGCGCCGCTTGTGTCGTTAAAAACTGTCCGTCCTCTCATCACCATGCTCGAACCTCTCAACGAAAGAGAGGAGAACAATCTGAGAGGTTATCTTCGCAGTTTACTCCCACACCAGAGAGCCACGCATCTTCCCATAGAGCGCTTCTACGCCTTCGCCACCGCCATTGAATCAATAGCTCAGCGCAGGGGCACCACTACAGGCGACAAGGCTCGCCAGGCCATTCAAGACCTTGTTGAAGAAGCAACAAGGCCGCTGAATACAGCCAAACTTCAGTCCCGCCAATAATCACCGTATATAGTACCAACACTTACGGTAATGCTAACGCCAGTCGTACCGGGAATTAAATCAGATACGCCATTTTTAGTCTATGCAATCCCAATCCACCAATCAGATGGTTGTATCGGTCGTGACACCACCAGCAGTGATGCTCGTCCACTTATCTGTCACGACGGCGCGCATTTTTTCAAGACACGAAAGTACTTCTGACGATTCGACGTCCTCTCCGTCGATCCTGATGAATGGCGTCTCTTCCGCCGAATTTTCTTCGACAACTTCGATTGGAAGAGGAAGCCGCTCTTCGGCAATCACCAATTCGAGCCGATTTAGTAATTTCTTGTATCTAGTGCATCCGGGGCTATAGATGAGTTCTATCCGCATTTCTTGAGTCACTCCTGATTGTGTCGCTAGGTCTGGAGGTTAATGGAACTGAACATGCTAATAGGCTCGGCTGTTCTGTCTCTCACTCGACATTGAACTTTGCTCGACGATCAGTAAAAACCATGCGAGCAACCCAATAAAAGCCTCTGCCATACAGTGCTGATATTGCCGCCGCAACGACTCACAACCTTAGTGCAAGAATATCAGCGAATTGTCTCAAACTCATAACAGGCGAAATGCTACAGGTTTTTTAAAAATGGGCGCCAACTTAAAAACAGAGCAATCGCATTTTTGATATTGCGAAGTGCGAAAATGGCGAATTTAATCTTTCCATGCGCACGGCAACAGAATCAAAACTGTTGTGCCGACCTCCGGCAATCTCCAGATCATATGTATTCTTGCTATTGTTATTACTGCAAGGGTGGGCATGTGCTGAAAAAACTATCCGACTTAAAAATGGATTTTCTGACCGGCGCTTGCAGGACGGTCCTGCCTCAGGGCTACTGGCAGTTTCCGGAGTCACGCTTTGATGCGCCCTGTCACCTCACCTTCGATGACGGACCATATCCAGAGACCACGCCCCGATTGCTGGAGCTGCTCGAAGACCATGACGCCAAGGCGACCTTTTTTTTCACCGGATCCAACATCGAACGCTATCCGGATCTCGTAAAGCAAGCTGCTAACGCCGGACATCAGATAGGCAATCACACATATCGACACCTGCCGCCTCTGCTTATCCCAAAAGGGTTATTCGAGAAGGAAGTGGACGCCACCAGCCTGCTAATCAAAAACGCGACGGGGAAAGCTCCGGAAGTATTCAGGCCACCATACGGATTGATCGATCACGACAAAGCCAGTGTGCTTGCAGAAAGAAACTTGCAATGCGTCTATTGGGGAATCACAGCAGAAGACTGGAATGATGTCCCTGTCCCCGAGATCGTTCGCCGCGTCATTCGGCAAACCAAGGCCGGCAGCCTGATTGTCTTACACGAAAGCCGAATCAGATCCCGCCAGTGCATAAAATCTGCACTTGAAATTGTCAAATGGTCACGCTCTCGGGGCCTGCGCTTCGAACGAATCCCAAAGGCCGTGGTAAAGTAACTAGTTGGTTACTAGAACTTAGTATTGGGACTCTCGCGCTCGTGTTTCGACACCGAGATGGAGAGGCGGAGGGGTTGATAAGTGCTCGACTTCAGACCACCACTGGATACGCCATGGCTTATCGCAATGGTCAAATTCGTCATGCCACTATATATGAAACTAGGCTTGAATGATACCACTGTCAGTGTGTCACCAGAGGCGCTGGAACGCTTTCAGAAGTTGAAGGGCAAACGTGCGTTGATCTGCCCCAACCACAGCAATAGACACGATCCACAGGTGATGTTCTCGTTCTCGAAACTGACTGGTGAGGATTTCAACTTTATTGCCGCCCGCGAGGTATTCGACTGGGAGCACGGTCTGAATGGATGGTGGTTGCAGCACATGGGTTGTTATTCCGTCGTTCGCGGCGCTGTCGATAGGGAGTCCTTCAAGACGACAAGAGAGCTGTTAGCAACCGGCAAAAAGAAGTTGGTGCTTTTTCCAGAAGGCGAAATCTCCAGGCAAAACGACACGCTACTTCCGCTCGAGTCCGGCGCGGCGCAGCTTTCTTTCCGGGCACTACAAGACATCAAGAAGGCTTCTCCCAACGATTCGATATACATCGTGCCGATGGCGTTGAAGTATACCTATCCATACGACATCGGCAGCGGAATTCGCAACTCGCTGGGTCAGCTTGAACAAAAGCTCGGTCTCAATACATTCGAGATCGACCAGAAAGACACAATGGCAAAACAGATCGACGAAGGTTCTGATTCAGTCAGAGACAGACTGAGACGTGTTGCCGAAAAACTCCTTCAGGTTTTGGAAAAGGAGTATCGTCAACAACCGGCCGAAGGTGCCACCATGAATGACCGCGTCGATAAACTGAGGCGCGCCATTCTGCAGAAGGTGGCGAAGCAGTTGGACGTTCAACTGACATCTGGAGCGCGTGAATTAGAGCACGTAAGGGTACTTCGAAACACCCTCGACGACTACATCTATGCCGACAACGGCAAGAGCGAGTACGAAAAAAAGATTCACGAAACCAACGCCGCAAATATCAAAGCCTGCTACAAAGACCTGGACCGAGCCGTTAACTTCATTGCTATATACGACGGCTATGTCACCGAACATATGACGCAAGAACGGTATTCCCATGTCCTCGACAGGTTGGAGTGGGAGGTATTCGGAAAGGCGCCGGGACCACGTGGCGCACGGCGGGTTCTTATCGATGTAGGCGAGCCGATCAACCTCGATGACTATGCCGAAAGCTACAAAACGAAGAAGAAAGAAGCCGTTGCTCGGGTGACCGACGACATTTTTAGTCAGATCTCATCTATGTTGTTGAATATGGAAGACAATCGCAAACCGATTTACTTATCCTGAGCCGGTGCGATTCCGATTAAATTAACAAAGCTCTCATTTCGCAAAGATCTCTTAGGAACCTGATTAATTAGTGGTATTATCAAATAGCTCCGGTCTGCCCGAAGGTCTGAAGCCTTTATCTGGAGCGCGTCCGGGCAGTTATCTCAGTCTCATTTTCGTTTAATCAAAATGCAAAAACTTGCCCTCGTAGGTCTAGGTGCATCCGGTCTCTTCGCGTTAAAGGAACTCGCGGGCGCTCCCGTCGAGGTGCACGTCTTCGACGTCGGTCCCAAATATGAGAAGCGCTATGCCTGCCCCATCGATCAGGGCAAGCTCAAGGTATGCCCTCCGAAAGCATGCAGCTATTGCGCTCCCGGTCAGTCGGCCGGAAGTTGGAACGACTTCAAGGTAATCCTGTCAGCCTCGCCGGTCATCGGAGGTCGCCTGTATGAGCTCATAGGCGAGCAAGAGCTTCAAAAACGCCTGGATATCGTTCGGAAGACCATTCTCGAACATGCGCCAGTCGAGATTCCGGTGGTCAAACCGAATCAAGATGATCTGGAGTGGATACACAAGCGAGCCACACTCGCCGGCATGACTTATCACTATCAAGAGCTGCTTCACTGCGGCTCGGACAATGCTCCGGCTATTAACACCAGCATCCTCAATGAAATCAAGGCAGCGGGCTCGAATATTCATTTTCACTGGGACTCCAAAGTCGTATCCGTCGCCCGTCGCGGAGAACAGTTCGCTCTGCGTTTCGATGCTTATCGCAACCCGACTGATGAGCGCGAGGATGTCTTCGACTATTGCGTAATGTCTGTCGGTCGAGGCGGCGCACACTGGCTCACACAGCAGGAATTCTACAAAGCGCTCGACATCTACCCCGGACAAGTCGATATCGGTGTCCGAGTCGAGACAAGTTGCTACTTCACAGAAGAAGTCGACAAGCGCTTTTACGAGCCGAAGCTGTACTACATCAGCCGCCACACGGGAGATGTTGTCCGAAACTTCTGCTCGAATCCAAGGGGCTACGTCACGCCCGAGAACCATCGCGACTATGTTCTCGTAAACGGTCACTCGAAGATGTATGAAAAGTCCGAGAACAACAACTTCGCTGTACTCGTTTCGAAGACCTTCACCCGACCGTTCAAAGACCCGCAAATGTATTCTCAGACCATCGCCAAGGTTGTTAACATGCTTGCCGGTGGCGGTCCTCTCGTACAAAGACTGGGCGACCTGAAAGCAGGACGCCGCACAAAGTCTCTCACCAACAACATGATAAAACCCACGCTGGAAGCTGAGTGCGGCGACATTTCGCTGGCGTACCCACATCGCATTCTCGCCAGCATTATGGAATACCTCGACGCACTCGATAAGATTTGCCCGGGCGTAGCACATGATTCCACCTTACTTTTCGCGCCCGAATGCAAGAGCTATCCAGACTCGATTGCAGTCAGCAAGAATATGGAAACAAACATCGACAATCTATTCATCATCGGCGACAGCAGCAGCTGGACTCGCGGAGTTGGACAAGCCACGACAAGCGGGATTCTTGCCGGCGAGGGCATCAAGAAGAAATTGAAGGAACGCGTAGCACCACTTCCGGTGGCACAAGCCGTTTCCTAACCCTCGGAAGCCAGCTAATTCGCGCTGAAGCTGCACTCGTTTCAAAGACTAAACTAGTTTCATAACTCTCGGAATCTCGCGACCCCAACATGTCCTTACACGCAGTTGCTATGTGCCGGCGTGACGCCGGACCTTGCTTTTCGGACATCGCGAAGCCGAACTCGTTTCAACGAACGAATTCGTTCCAACAATTACTTATCTTCGTCTTCTTCGACAAAACCGAGTCTTTTCGCCGTTTCACGAGATTTTTGCGCCTTCGATTTCTTGCCTAGTTTTTCATAGCAGCGAGCAAGTGCATCGTGAATATCGGGATATTCCGGCGAGACCTCCAGCCCCTGAAGCGCCATCTGAAGGGCTTCTTCAAAGCGTTCCGAATCCAGCCGAATTCGACATAGAGTGTCGAATGGAGCGGGATCCTCGGAGTCCAAACCGATTGCCGTCTGACAATCTTTCTCGGCCTGCTCGAAGTCGCCAAGTTTGTAATACTCCCAGCCGCGCGAAACATAGTATTCCGAGCAGTCAGAGGTCAATTCAATCGCCGTGTTGAAATCCTTGAGCGCTTCCTGTCGTTCTTTCAAGCGGCTCTTCACGAATCCGCGACAATAGTAGGCATCAGAGAAGGCATCGTTAAGTGCAATAGCTTCATCTAGATTTTCGACAGCTTCAGTCAATCGTTCAAGAGCCTGTAGACACCAGGCTCTGCTCAGATACCAATCAGCTTCCTGCGGTATTATCTCGATCGCACGATCGTACTGCCGTACGGCATTGGCGTAGTCTTCGGCGGCCATGTGCGCATATGCAGCGCCGGCATAGGACTGCGCATGCGCAGGGTTCAACTCCAGGGCATGCGAAAAATCATCGAGCGCTTTATTCAAATCGCCCTTCTGAGTAAAAATCGCTCCTCTGTTATAGAAGTGACCTTCTTCCTCCGGTTCCAAGCTAATAACGGTGGTGGCATCCGCCAGCGCCTTGTCCCACTCACCGAGCGACTCATAGGAAGCGGCTCTCGCCTGCAGCAACACAGAGTTGAGCGGCTCGCGTTTCAGCCCTTTGTCGAACTGATTCACCGCTTTCTCGTGCAAACCCAAGTCCTGATACAGAGCGCCTCTTCGTGCAAAACTCTCAGTTGGATCCACCAGACTTATCTGGCTGAGATTTACCTGCTTGATCGATTCCGGTTCCTTCCAATCCACATCTGGACAACGGATCGGTTGTTCTCCTTTGAGCCAAGCCTCTTCTGCCTTGTTGCGATCGGCTGAGGCCTCTTCGAAACGTTGAAGCTTTTCATAAGCCTCACTCCTGAGATCATAAGCCGCTGCAAACGCCGGCAAGTGCTCCAACGCTTTGGAGGCGGACTCGACCACCGCTTCAAATTTACCTAGCTTGAATAAAATTCGTGCTCGCAATTCATGAAGTGTGGGTCGCTCCGGCGACAACGCTTCTACGAGACTTAGCTCCTCTAGAGCCGATTCGTGATCGTCGAGCTTGTCGTATTCCCAGGCCCTCGCTTCGAAATACTCAGCCTTATCGGGCGCCATCAGCACCAGTCGACTGTAATCACTGAGAGCGCGCTCGTGTTCACCCATGTGACTGAGTATATGACCACGCTCGTAGTAAGCATCCAGATAATTGGGATTCAATGCGATAGCCCGACTCAGATCGATCATCGCATTTTCGAAATCACCAGCATGGTGCTTACAGACGGCTCTGTAATAGTAGAGATAATCGCTGTCGCTGTGCTCTTCAATCAAATCATCCAGCTCTTCTCTCGCCTTGACATAGTCCTGTTTTGCAATGTGGAGAACAGCAGATCCCCAACGCACACGAAGATCGTGTGAATCGAGTTGGGAGGCAGATTCCAGATCATGCTCGGCAAGTTCGAAACTGCCGCGGTCTATATACACGAGTGCCCGTCGATAGAATGCGTCGAGATCTTCGCCATCGATACCGATTGCCCGAGTCAGATCGTCGAGCGCGTTGTCGAGCTCGTTAAGCGCTCCATAAAGAGCCGCTCGCGCTTTCAGTATGTCGGTCGTGCCGGCGATTTTATCGAGTAGTCCAGTTAGAATCTCAAGATCGCGCTTCAGCTCCTTCTGCCCATACTTCGTAAAGTCCTCGCATGAAAGGATCTCTTCGACGTTGACCACACTCGCTCGAATCTGTTCGAGATCGGCTTGGACAGACTCATCGACCTCTCGATCCGAAGGGAATAACATGACGAACTGGCTGAAGCTCTCATGACCATTCGCTTCAGTCGGCCATTCAAAGTCGACGAGCGACTTGAGCGCTTCGGCATCTTTCTGATTATCTATGCTGACATAACCCGAGACTGTTAACTCGGAGCGAGCCAGTGTGAGCTCGACCCAATGAACGCGACGCTCATTCAGATAACTGGCGATCGAATCCATGCATAACGTTATGGGGAGCTCTTTCTTGATATAGGGCAGCAAGGTATCTTTCGAAGAACCCTCCACCCGATATGGTCCGAGAAACACATCCCACGCGATAAACTTACCATCACACAATGATGTTAGGCGCGCAGTATCGACAAGAGTCGGCGCATCCTCATCTTTGCTCTGGCCGACCTTCTCATCGTCACTGAGAGCGGCACGAAAAACCGGCCAAATGTGCTGAGAATACTCGTCGACCGCCTCGAGGACGGACTCGTCTTCACTTTCTCCGGCACCGCTGGATGAGACGGTCACAGTAAGACTCGGCTCACTATTAGCTCGAAACAGTACCTTTGAAACGAAGCTTCCCCGAATAGAATTGTCGATATGCTCGACCAGGCAGGTTATTGTGAGTCCATCTAGACCGGTCTCCACGGCACCATCAGTTAATTTCGCCGGCAAGCCTTCTTCAACAAGACGCTCTATCAGCGCATTTGAAGCCAGTGTTTCCAGTCGACTCATCTATTCCTCATCGTCTTCCAAACATTCCGGAAGTGCATTCCTATTGTACGTTCAGTTGGCCCAACCTTTGAGCCTTTTTGATCAGCTTTTTAATTTTAAACCGGAAACCAAGGCTCTGGTGGAGAACCACGTAAACATCTATTTTTTCCGGTTGCGGTATCTCCGCTGCTTATCCGCTAGATAGCCCGGCTCTTTCAACTGTTTCGATATGCGAAATGTCATGAATCGGCAGGCGTCTGAACAAAATCGTGCTTTTCTCCTGCCGACGAAGAAATCCGCGCACCTTTGTAGGCTTTGATCCTCAGGACTTTGCCCGTCCTTAAGCAAGTCAATTTCGTCGCGATACTGAGTCTCAAATTCAGTCAGCTGCAGCTCCTCGGCACGCTGGTCCCTGAATACTCCTTCGCACCTACAAAGTCCGGGGCCGCCAGCAATAAAGTCGGCGACAAATTTGGCAAAATCCACCAGCATGGCGCCGGCAACACCATCCAGCACATTCACTTCGGACGAGGTATGGGCAACAAGCAACGGCAATCTGGAGCCCTCCCAGGACGGCTCGATGCGAAATGAGAGGTTAGCAAGGCGGTTGTTGATTGCAGGGATATCAACAGCTCCGTTGAAATAGATGCTTGCAGCCTGGCGGCGAATGAAGTTGAGGTCGTCGCGAAAACTTTGGAACTGGTCAGGTCCTGGGACTGACAACAGAGGCGCGACGTTGGAAAACCAGCCCAGAAAGTCGGCGTAGTCATGCCACTGGGCCTCTTCATTCAGCAATTCAGCCCAATCCAGCGGTCGCTGGGTCTCTTCAGGGGCAGATGCTGCTTCATTGTGTTTATCACTCATAGGTAAATGATTATCGCTTTAAAACGAGTGATTTGACAACCACGTTTGTGCGTGGTAACGTTACCACGTTAATGCGTGATACTCACTTTCTCGAACCGGAGAGAAAGAAGCAGTTCGCACCCACAGTGGTCAATGAAAACTCGAGAACAACCAAACTTATGCTTTCAATTAGTCTCAATCAAACCGCTCCGACCAACACGAACAAAACATGTGCGTGGGCGAATCATAGAATCATCGTCGAGGTCCTGAAGAACGCCCTGCCAATCTTTCTGACCCTCGAATCCATTGCATTGATTGGAATGGTTGATCTGGAGCTGGCAGGCCGAGTTGGCAGCGCAGCCCAGGCGGCCGTAGGGCTGGGCGATCAACTGCTATATCTGACGAGCACTGCGGCTGCCGGTCTCTCGGTTGCGACCTGTGCGATTGCAGCTCGCTACTTTGGAGCAGGCAAATTGGAGCGCCTCGCGACGACAATTAAAGCCAGCCTCGCAGTCGCCACCATATCCGGTATCGTAGCAACGCTGGCAGGCTGGTTCGCAGCAGAGGAATTTGTGAAGCTTCTCACCAACGACCAGGAAGTTGTCAACTGCGCAACGAATTACATTCAACTTTGTGCCATTGGCTCTCTGCCATACGTGGTCTCCATAGTCCTCTCTTCCATATTCAGAGCGCTGGGCAGGACAGCGGAATCACTGTATTTGTCGATCACGACTGCGACAATCGCAATCGCCTTGAGTTATTGCTTCTTCTACGGCTCGACGCCGTGGAATGGCAGTCTAGATGCACTCTGCTACGCCTGGTTAAGCGGAGCATATATCGGTTTGGTGGTCGGAATTCTGGTACTTTGGGTGCGTCTAAAAAGACTCAACCTCGAATTCAAAAGCGATACACGTCAACTCACCCGATTGATCAAGCTTTTGGCTGTCATCGGCTCCGCCGTGGTGCTTGCTGATTCATCCACCCTGGCGACGGATTTTATTGTATATCGACTCCTCTCCCGACTCGATGCAGCAACCGACATGCAGGCCGCCTGGACAATCTTTTTGAAGGTGGAAGAAACATTTGCAATCATGCCAATCTCAGCGATTTCACTCGCATTTGCAGCAACAGTCGGACAGTTAATCGGAAAGGGACAGGAACAAGAGGCTCGTCGATGTCTTCGAATATTGGTGATTGCGAGCGCTGCAATATTCATGCTGGCAGGGTGGGCAATCATGATGACGCCACAATCGCTTGAGTTTCTCACGCCGATCAACGGTTCTATTTTCCAACAGACGAAGGTTCTATTGATCCTGGCACCACTATTCTTTCCGCTGCTCACAATCAGGCTTATTCTCTTTGCGTTCATGGAAGGAGCAGGACAGACGAAATGGCCAATGAGACTGTCACTAGCGGGCAATGCGATCAAGCTGTCGATCGGTTTTCTCTTGATGAACGTCTTCACATTTGGAATGGTCGGCCTATCATGTGCAATTATCGTATCCCGCTCACTCATGGCATTAGGAGCCGTAATACTGACGGTGAGAATGAAACGATGACGCCAAACCAAGTGCGAAACATCGATGGCAACTACAACACTCGAACTCGAGTTTCGCACACCGGTCTCGGTATCGGGTCACTGCAGCAGTCTAACGCTCATCTGGTGGAAGGAAGGAAGGAAGGCCTACCTGGTCGAATGGAGAACTCGATCTCACTTCGATTCCAAGCATCCCGCCTGCACTGAGAATGAGGAAACGTCGGTCTACCTCGCGCACCGAGTTACAGCAGCGGTAATCTCTTCGACAGTGGAATACCTATTGGATTCATCAAAGCTGGTGGCTCGAGCGACTATGCTATCAATCTCCTCGGATAGATGAGTGCAAATTGTCCGAGGATGCGATTCCGAAAGCGGTTGAGGATCTTGGCCAGTCAGCAAAAAAAACAGACTCGCGCCGAGCGCATAGATGTCGCTACGAGTCGAAGCCAGTCCTCTAAGCTGTTCCGGCGGAACATATGATTGCTTACCAACGATGGTACCGGTCATGACACTGTCCGTTTGCTGAGCGACATTGAAGTCGACAAGTTTAAGCATACCGTTATCGGACAGAATCATATTATCCGGAGCGAAATCACGATGCACCACTGGCGGTTGCTGACCGTGTAGATAGGCGAGTACCGCGATCATCTGCTCTAAAAGGTCTAATGTGCGCCCTTCGCTAAACGGCCCCTCAGCAATAACGATATCCCTAAGCGTACGCCCTCTGATTCGTTCCAAAACTACATAGCCGCGATGATCCTCTACGAAACAATCGAGCAGTTTTACAACCCTATCGTCACTGAGCCCCTTGAGCAAATCGGCCTCGCAAAGGAATTTCGTCAACGCATCTTTCCGCGAAGTGGTATCAACGTGAAGCGGCAGAACGAACTCCTTAACGACGACATCCGAATCGGATAACTCATGCAATGACTTGCCCGTTGCCAGATTTTTGTCGGTGATCGCAAGATATGCCGTCCCCTGACCTCCAACACCAAGCTGACCGGCTATCGTGTATGCGCCATCGTGAAGCAGCTTTCCGGGAGCGAGAGGCTGTAGCGACTGCCTCTTGACGGGAGACGACAAAGCCTGCAACCACAGCTCGGTATAAGCTTGAACGTGAGTAATCGATAGAACATCGAGCACATCCGGTTGAACTGTATTGGGTTGCGCACAGTTCTCCAGCACTCGCTGCAGCGCATGGCGTTGGTCGAGACTATCGAGATTGGACAGCGAGAGCGAAAATTTGTTACCACCAATGGTGGCAGGTTCGAAGAGCCGGTAAACCCATTTCGGAGTATTGTAGATGAAGCTTACCGTGCCATCCGGAGAGTTGTCTCCGCCTTGCTTTTTCAACGTGATGCCGAGAACATCCGTCCACGGAACTACTGGTCCATGAAGTCTCAGTCCTAGGAATTGCCATTCAAGCCAGATGCCATTATTGTCGATCGCCATAGTCGAAGGACTGCGAAAAATCCTGAGAAAGAGAAGCAGCCAGATCAAGGCCGAGCCAATTCCAAGATAAAAATAGGCCTGCTCCGCACCAGGAATTGAACTGGTTTTTGAGATTGAAATCCAAATTTCGCGAAAAGCATTATCCACCGGCGACACTCGAGACATATGTTCGATGTAGCGCGAAATGCCGGAGATGGCAATCCAATCGAGCGACACTTTTATAGGGACGCCGAGTAACGGAACAAGCGCCATTACCTTGAGCGGAAAGAATATCAATTGCATCAAGATGCCGGATGAAAGAAAAACACACGTTGCGATCGCTCCAAAAGAGATCCAGAAGATTCGTCTATTTCGAAGCTGAAAGCGACTACCGACCCAACGCAGAAGTCGCCGCCGCGCGCTGTAAGGCAAGAGTAACGGTTCTGCAAATTGGTTCGTCGTCGACAACTCAGACATTTTCCTCACCCTCAACCTGTTAGGAGGCGTGAGGCGCTAATGCTTTTCTCAATCAAGGACAGCAGAATTCTAGCGGACTCGGGGCGATCCTTACTGTCTTGAGCAGTGCAACTTCGCACCAGGTGATCGGTCTCTTCCGATATATCGCCGCGAAATGCTTTCGGACTTTGAACACTCATCGCAACGGGATCTTTTCCAGTAAGAAGGTAATGCATAGTGCATCCAAAAGCATAGATATCGCTTGACGGATCAGCCTTACCGCGAAACTGTTCAGGCGAGATGAAAGCGTGTTTTCCGACTACGGTACCGGTAACGGTGCCTAGAAATTCGTTGGCGGCGCCGAAATCGATAAGATGCACCCGCTCCGAATCAGACAAAATAAGATTCTCCGGAGTGAGGTCTCGATGAATAATTGCCGGTTGCTGCTCATGCAAGTAGACCAGTATTTCGGCCACTTCCCTCACCCACACAAGAACCTTCGACTCCTGCTGCGGTCCTCGTTGGTTGACGACCTGTCGCAAATTGCAGCCGGACACCCTTTCCAACAGAAGATAATTACGACCGCCCTCCACGAAGTGGTCATATACTTTCGCAATTCTGGGATGTTCAAGTCTCGTCAGATACCGAGCCTCACGTGCAAACAGCTCGAGCGCCTTGGTCTTCAATGACTCATCCTGGGATGCCGGAATCAACGCTTCCTTGAGAATAATGAGCTCCCTGCCATTCCTCTGGACAAGGTAAACCGCAGCCAATCCGCCGAATGCAAGTTGTCGAATTACTTTGAGACGACCATCCTGAAGGACGGCACCGGGCTCCAACGGAACAAAAACTGTGGCGTGAAATCGATTGGAAAGCTCCCTTTCCCATACTTCCGTATAACTGAGCTGACCAATCTCTCGACTTTCGTTGCCCAGATGATCTCGCAGCTGTTTAATCTCCGGAGAGATCTCCGCACCCTGACACAAAAGCTCAGTGGCAAGAAGAAATTTCTCGAGATCGCCTCTCAGAAAGCCCTTCATTCCAATATCGACAAAGCCGGCCATATCCAACTTGAGCCGCTCTCCAGAGCGGAACACCAACACGATGTCACCATATGTAGTATCAGCACCACCAAAATTATCGATGTAAACCTGCACGATTTCCGACCACAACCGCTTCCTGCGAAAACGCATGAATGGACTCAAGAATAACGGAAACACAACTCCATCGTTGGTGAAGTGAATTTGATCGTCCGCCATGACTGCAGTGATTAACAATACAGCTGCCAAAGAGCTTACTGACACGAGCAAAACTAACGGCAGTTGATACATAACTTTCGAAAAAAAACCTAGCTCTCTAGACTCAATGAAGCCAAAGATGATGACCGGTATTACCAGACAGAACAGGCCGGCAGAGATTATCAGGAGCGGTACGGTAAGGACAGGAACAATCGACGCCCATCCCATAAAAACCATCTTGAGCAATGGCGGTTTGTATTTGACGACGCGCTCAAGTTGATCGGACATAGCTCCGGTGTTTTACGATGAACAGTCAATCTTGCCACAAAAGGTCCGTATCGTCCTCATCGTCCAGTGCCATTTTCTTTTGCAGCGATGCATAGCGTGCCATAAGTGATGCGACCTCTGGATGTTCAGAACCAAGCGCCTTTTCGCTAAGCCCTAGACCCCAGCGGTATAGACGATCCGCTTCGTCGAAATTTTCCTGCTGTTCATATAGCTCTGCCAGACTCTGCAGCGATTTTGCCACGCTCGGATGTTCTGGTCCGAGTGTTTCCTGTACTATCGTGAGCGCGCGCCAATAGTGTTGTTCGGCGTCATTGAATTTGCCCTGGTCCTTGTACACATCAGCCAGAGAATTTAAAACCTCTGCCACATGCATGTGTTTTGGTCCCCAATCTGCGGTTCTAATCTCGAGCAGAGTCCTATACAAAGGTTCTGCCTGGTCGTAGCGACACTGAATATGAAAAAGAAGAGCCAAATTTCCCAACGTCTGAGCAGTGCTTGGGTGCTCCAATCCAAGGACGGTTTGGCGTATTTTCAGGGCACGCCAGTGAATTTTTTCGGCTTTCGGAAAATCACCCATCATTCGATAAAGCTCCGCCTGATAATTAAGTAGCGTCGCGACGCTCGGATGGCTTGGTCCCCATTCTTCTTCGCAGAGCTTCAGCGCTCGAATATAAAGCGGCTCAGCGTTATCGTGATCGCCGTTGGCATGATGCAAGAGGGCTAGATTCTGAAGCAATGGGCCGATGCTCGGATCATCGGGTCCAACCACTGCCTCTCTGACGGCGATGGATTTTCTGAAGAGCGGCTCGGCTTGGTCGAACTTTCCGTGCGCTCTATAGAAATCAGCGAGATTTTCAAGCGTAGTTGCAAAACAAAGCTGATCGCTATCCTCGTGCTTCTCATAGATGCTCAGCGCTCTTCGGAAATACGGTTCCACCTCCGAAAATTTTCCTTGCGAGCGAAACACCTTTCCAAGCTTATCTAGGACCGGACCAAGTGAAACATTGTCCGATCCATAACAAGTCTCCTTGACTGACAGTGCCAGTTTATAGGCCTCTTCGGCCTTGCGATAAGCCGCCTGCACCCAATACAAATCGCCCAACCTGACATAGATTTCGCCAAAGCTCGGGTGTTCAGAAAGATCAATTATCGTGGAATCTTGCATCGGCATCATGGCCGATTCCTGACTCGAAGTATTCGCATCGAGTGGAGCGGTTTCGTCCAAACCTAACAGCGTGCCTTCGGCAAACTCCTTCCGAGCATCGATAAGAGCCTTCTGATAAAGCTTCTCGGCATCTTCGTAGCGACCGAGCTCAAACGCTCGGTTGCCCGCTTCGAGATAGTTTTTCCAGGTAATGCTGTCTGTAGCCGGATCCATAAATAGGAGTCTACACTCTTGGCCTCTTACAGTCGCGCGGCTTCCGCATGCCGCAACCAATTCATGATCAATCTAATTCCCTAATATCAGCATAAACCAACCTCTCGCCAAACAGTTGCTTAACTGATGAAAGGAAGCCGCCTGAAACCCGAACTGGACCTAAACTCGAGAATGTGGGCAACAGGGTTGAGGACGACTGAATGAAACGTACAAAGAGGTCAAGGTTAGTTAGCATCATTTGGAAAGCTGCCAAATTTTCCGGATTAGCGGCCCTTTTGAGTCCAGCTAATCCACTCTTGACTAATTTCATGCTGTTTCACCCCGAAAAGGACATCGCGGTAGACAAAGCAATGATCGAAGAAATCAATCAGAAGTTTAAAACGACTTGGACTGACGAATTTTTCATGGCCAAAGACGGGACAAAACTGCATGGCTGGTGGATCCGAAGAAAAGATGCAAGGAAAACGATTTTGATTTCGCACGGTAACAGCGGCAATCTAGGTTACAGAATGCATTTGATCTCGACATTGCTGGACTGTGGTGCCAACGTTTTTGCATACGACTACAGAGGCTTTGGTGCGAGCAATGGAAGCCCAACTCCAGAAGGCATAGCCGACGATGGATTGAGCGCCTATGACTATTTGGTTTCAACAAAAAGTGTCAGGCCAGATCACATTGTGCTATACGGCGAATCGTTGGGATGCGCTGTTTCCACACTGATCGGTCAACACAGACAGGTCGCCGGCATTGTTTTGCAATCAGGATTCAGCACGATAGTCGAGGCCGCCGGCGACAGGTTGCCGTGGATGCGTCTATATCCTGAAGCAGCATTTCCACAGCGCTTTCTCGACAATGTCACAGCATACAAGTCCAAGCATCCGCCTCTACTTCTGTTGCACGGAGCGAAAGACTGGATCCTTCCAGCCCGATACTCAAAACAAATTTTCGCAACTGCTATAGAGCCAAAGCAGCTTGTCATGCTTCCAGAATGTGCTCACAACGATGTTCATTTCAAGGATACTGAGTTGAGCAAAGAAACACTCAATCAGTTTTTATCAAGCTTGCTGATATCGCAGACAGTGGCTCATAACAAATTCGACGCACAAGACATCATGTGCGAAGAAGAGAAAGTGACAGCGTGCACCAAATAAAGTATCAACAATTAAGATTTGGGTAGTTGCCAATGTTCGTGCGACCCACCATGATATGCTTGTCAAAGGAGGCAGTCATGGGCGACTTGGAAAATACAACATCTGACACCAAGCCTCGTGTAAAGCATGACTGGACCTTTTTCGTTTTCATCACCGCCGCATTGATCTTGATTGCCGCGGGGATATGCTGGGTTTCAGCAAAACAAACTATCCTTACGCAGGTCGATACCGACGCGACAGAAAGTGCGACCTCGGCGCCCTGATCTACATTCTGAAGCACGATTTCTTCCACCGTCGACCAAAGAGTGAGACGCGTGGGTTGCTCCTTTGCGCCAGGAATTGCCCTTACTGAAGCCGACAACAACGGCGTATTGAAGCAATCAAATAAGGATGACGCGTGGCATCGCGCCCTCTAGAGAGGGTTTAAATCCTTCTGCACACGAACTAGACTGACTCCGATTCGCACACAGACTGCCGCCTGCATCTTTCGAGAAGCAGCAATTTCTATGCGTCGCGATACGATCTAACGACTTGCCGACTTAGCCTGACAAATCACAGTTGACTAGATATTCACGAACTCAGGAACGATTGTCTCTTCGTATAATCCCTTCTCATTAGCCATCGCAAACAGCTTGTTGACTGCCTTGCGACCGGCCTCGCCATAATCAACAGTGAGTTCGTTGACATACATTCCGACAAACTTATCGGCAAGATTCTCCGGCATATCACGTGCGAAGGTAAGCGCGTATTCCAGCGCATCTTTCCGGTGCGCCAGAGAATATTCGATGGCAGTCTTGAGCAGTTTTGTAACCGACTTGACCATATCCGGCCCCAAGTCTTTGCGCACTACGTTGCCGCCTAGTGGCAGAGGAAGCCCGCCAGTAAGCTCGTGCCACCACTCGCCGAGGTCGACAATCTTCTTGAGACCCAGATTTTGATACGTCAATTGTCCTTCGTGAATCAGTAGACCGGCATCGTAATTGCCATTTGCCACTTCATCGATGATTTTGTCAAACGGTACTTCGAACACCGTGAGACCTTCCTGATACAGTCTCAGAGCCAAGTAAGCAGTGGTGAGTTTACCAGGAATGGCAACCCGACAATTCTGCAACTCTTCTCTGGACAGCTCTTTACGGGCGACCACAATCGGTCCGTAATTGTCTCCCATACTAGCTCCGCACGGCATGAGCATGTAGCGGTCCTTGACGTATGGGTAAGCCGCGAATGATATTGCAGAAACCTCATAGGTACCAGCTATAGCATCATGATTCAAAGTCTGGATGTCTTTGAGAACTTGATTGATCGTGAGTCCACCCGTGTCTAGCTTCTCTTTTGCAAGAGCGTAGAACATGAACGCGTCGTCGGAATCCGGACTGTGAGCGATCGTAATCTCTTTGAGTTTGACTGCCATTTGAATAATCCTCGCTGATAGCAAGAATTGTCCATGCAAAGAAGCAATTGATCTCGAAGAAAAACTAATCAGTAAGGACGAAAGCAGACCAAATTCAACTGGCGCCTTCCAGGAAGCTCCACTCCTGTGGCGCTGACAGGGTGAAGTCTTGAGGTAGAGGCTCACTGTCATAGATGAGCTTCAAAGTGTTTACATCTCGAGTAGAAATGGTTCCAAGCTTCTCCAACGTCAACTTACCTTTTCCTCCGGGCGCTACTTCACAACGGTACATCGCGTCGGTTTGTTGGTCGCTATGTCCGAAGATCCCGATTGCATGACCAAGTTCGTGAGTGAACGCGACGGTCAGATTTTTTTCATTGAGAGCGTTTTGATAGTAGCTCGGTCTGAGCATGTATACAAACACTTTCATTTTTCCACCAGTGACTGTAAGCCTTGTCACACCAAGGACTCGCGGCACCAGATGGTTGACGAAGGAGACTTCGATATCAGCACTTTCTTCCGCACCGGCCGTTTTCATCGGAATAAATCGTCCCCAACGCTCTATTCCAGGCTCCATCAGCTTTTTCCAGCCATCGGTCGCATCGTCAGGGAGACGAACACGCACCGGGAAATGCGTCCATCTGGCCGAAGTGTTGCTGACGAAATGGGTAACCTGCTCGAAATAGTCGCCGTCGGCCTTACTGTACGGAATTGACGGCTTCGATGTGCTTTTTCTAGAAGCGCTGGACACGGCACCATCCGTAGTGACTTTACTGCTTCCGGGTGCCGATGAAGACATAGAGGATATCTGACTAGAACTAGGACCTTCTGATGCAGGATTAGAATTTTTCTGCGGTGAAGTGCTTTGATTCCGCATAGAACTCGAGAAGTTCCCACCACCTCCGAGCTTGGCTTCCAATCTTGCTATACGCGAATTCAAATCACCTTCAGAAGTTTTGCCAAAGATTTCTTTTTCCAAATGATCGACTCGATCGGCCACCTCGTGCTCTGGATAAGTCGAGCCAAACGCAACCTTTTCAAGACGAGTCACACGCATCTCATTCGGATCTTGACTGGTATTTGGGGCACTAATGGCGGTACCACCCGCGGGTTGATTAGTTGACCAACCCTGCGCGGGACCTCGCGTAGAAGCGTCTATGGGCAATGGTTTTCCAAACTCCGGGATTAGACTAGCAGGAGGGAAGTTGCCGGCATTGCTCTGGGTAGGCCCCTGAAATCCTTGTTGCGACTGGAATCCGCCTTGTTGCGGCGCAGTTTGGTTGTAGCCAGGATTGTAAGAGTTCTGGAGATACTGTTGCTGTTGCGGATATTGATTCTGGGCGGGATACGCATTCGTATAACTGGGATATCCTGGTGTCGGTCCTTGCGGCACCAGATTGGGATGACCACCACCCAACCGGGCTCGACCGGCAGGATAGTCTTGACCTTGCGACTGTTGAACATAAGGTTGCTTCGGGCCTGCGTTGTTAAAACCCTGCGGCGGCATCGATGGATAACCGGGTGGGCTGACAATCTGCTGAGGTTGCTGTGCGGGCATCGACGGGTAGCCAGGTGGGCTGACAATCTGCTGTGGCTGCTGTGCAGGCATCGATGGATAGCCTGGCGGGCTGACTACCTGCTGTGGCTGTTGCCCTCCGTATCCTGGTTGTCCCTGGTATGGATACGGTTGACCATAGGCACCATAACCCGGTTGCGGCTGCGAATACTGCGCAGGGGCTGGAGGTTGGGCGTACTGATACTGTGGCTGCTGGTAAGGTTGCTGATAGGTCTGCTGAGGCGGTGGATAAGCCGGCGGCTGGTAAACGGGCGGTTGATAATTTTGCGCTTGGTATGGCTGCTGGTAGGGTTGCTGGTAAGGTGGTTGCTGGTAAGGTGGCTGCTGGTACTGCGGTTGGTATGCTGGACGCTGCGGCTGTTGAACATAAGTCGGAGCTGGATAGCCCTGCCCAGGCGGATATGCCGGCCACGACGGCGGCTGCTGCGGCAATGTACTTCTGGCATTGTCGCCGGATACCGGGGCACCGGTTATCCCACCTAATGGATTCGGACTCGGCGAGGGGACAGAGCCAGGCACACGGTCCATCTTGGCCTGAGCCGGATCGATAGCCTTGAGTACTGGTTTGTTCTTCGCGGTCGATGATGATGGTTTCGTCGAAGTAGATGAGCTCTTCACCGGCGCAGATGTCGAAGCAGCTAGCGAAGGTCCTACCGTCAACGAAAGAGCAACAACAGAACTCAAAACCGCGATTAGCCGTCTCGTTTGTGTTAGGTCAAAACTCTTATCTGGAGCAGACATCGCAAGTTTACTCATCAAGCAGATTGTCGTGCAATTCACCCCCAACACGGAGACTGGCTTGCAGAGCCAGAGCCTGTTCGATCAAATTTGGGCGAAGAACCTGCTCGGGCTCGAACACGATCTTCTTGAGGATCTCGTAGATCTGCAGATCAAGCACTTTTAAGTAATTCCTGCTCGTCTTCACTGAAAAAGCCGCTGCGCATTCTGCCCAATATTCATGGTGGCTGGACTTGGCATAACCAGAGATAAAAATGCGCTTTTCGATCATGCTTTGCGGCACCAGCTCAGCGGCGCCGGGATAATCCGAAGGAAGCGGATGCAGTTTGTCCGAACGAGCTTTTTGAGCGTAATAAAGCTCTTTGATTTGGTCTTGCGTCGCTTGAGAGAGTACAAATTCCAACTGATGCCCATACTCGTGAGCCACCACCAGGTTAACGCGGACCTCGAGTAGTTCTTTAACTCGGGAGTAAACGGCCGCGAAGGCCCCATGCTTGTAGTAATAGTCGATGTCTCTGTCGAACTCTTCTTTGTCCAGAGTTACATTGCCGGTCCTGACGCCGGTCTGTCCGGCGGCTCCGTGTTTTACATTGCCGAGAGCGCAGTCGCCTTCGCTCTTGCGGACGATCTGCAACAGGCCGCAGGCAGCCCACAATCGCAAGTTTTCAAACAGATACTTCTTTTGTGTCCCATTCAGCTTGTCGTAATCCATGAAGTACCGGATCATTTCAGCATCGGAATAGGACTTGTCCTTGCGGAGCAAAGGTCTGCTCCACTCGTATTGAAAAGGCTCTTTGTTTGACTTTTTACCCTCAAAGATTGTTGAAAGCTGAGAGTGCTCGTCAAGCTTTCGTCGCGGTACCTTGCTTTTCTGGTCCCGCAGGTAAATGGAACCACTATCGTCGATCTCTCCAACAAGACCGTGATCAGGAGCCGCGATTCGCCCGTTGATGACATGATAGAGTACGCCATTGAATTTCAGAGAACCAGAAGGTCCGGGCTGTCCAGTAGGCAAGACCAGCTCCATTCCCGAAGAATCAATACCGCGAAAAACGCATCCTTCGACATTCTCGATCGGTCGCAAACCGGAATGAGTACCTAACGGTCCAGATGTATTCTGCATATATCCGTCGTCGTAGAGTACCCCAATAGGCGAGCCATCTTCGTCATAAACACGACCAAAATCAACTACGAGCATTTTCCCATCGATCTCAAGGAATCCGCTTGGTCCGCGGACCTTGCCCTTTTCGACGGAAGTTTTTGCGGGACTTGTCTTTGACAGAACCTGAACCTCTACTGTGTTTTACGGACAGAATTTCATTCCATTCTAGAACAAAATCTGTTCAGTTTTTGTATCTTTCCCCGACCGGGTTTGCGTTTTTGAAATTTACTGCGATCGACAGTATTAGAAGGACGTCCTGTCCAGGTCGTGTCTGTATCTCGGAGCTAGTTGAACACGCTCTGTGCCGGAGACACGCCGGCGGCCCCAGTAGTAGGCAGCAAATTCAGGTTTTCCGGCAGGCAGTAGAGACCGGTCTCCCCAGGAAACCGGCGCAGGAGCCGGCTTCCAGCCGGCGGTCTCAGTCAAAGCATGGCGAAGACGGCATGCGTGCCGGAGCGCCAGCGTCGAGCAAGACCGTGTACGGCTCCAGAGCGGATTTCCGGATGCTAACAACGCCAACAACGCGTTTGAAACCGTCCGACCAGGAGATCGGCGAGCCAAACGGCTTGTTTACGGCGCTACTGCAGCCTGAGCTTGCTTCCAATCGGCGAGGAATTTCTCCATTCCCTGATCGGTGAGCGGATGGTGAACCAACTGCTTGAATACTTTGTACGGCATCGTTGCGCAATCAGCACCAGCCAGAGCGACGCGATGAACGTGTGGAGGCGTCCGAACACTGGCTGCCAGAACGCGTGTTTCGATCGACTGAATGTGGTACATCTCTGCGATCTGCTCTACAAGGGCACAGCCGTCTTCATTGATGTCGTCCAATCGACCTACGAATGGACTAATGAAGTAAGCACCGGCACGAGCAGCAAGCAAGGCCTGATTGACCGAGAAGCAGAGGGTGACGTTGACCTTGATACCGTCCTTGGACAGCTTGCTTGTCGCAGCCAATCCATTCGGAGTCAACGGGCACTTGACGACCACGTTTTCAGCCCAAGTGGCGATATCGCGCCCCTCACGAAGCATGCCTTCGACATCTTCCGAAACGACTTCGGCACTTACGGGTCCACTTACGATCTTGCAGATGTCTTTGACAAGTTTCTTAAAATCGCGTTTTTCCTTACTGACAAGTGACGGGTTAGTCGTAATTCCGTCAAGCACCCCCCAGGCCGCGATTTCGGTAATTTCATCCAGGTTGGCAGTATCTAAAAATAGTTGCACGGTAATCTCTTCCTTTGCAAAGGGCAAGTAAAAACTAGTTGAAATCTCAAAGATTCATCAGTATAGCTAAATGCTATGGGTAAGAATGAATTGCCGGGTTGTAAGCAGAAGGATAGCAATATCGTGTCCACTGTCCGTAAAAATCTGAGTTCATGGCAGGTTCTGACCGCCGCCTTACTAGGTATCGGCATCGGTCTGGGAGCCAGCTACTACATGGACCGCAAGGGCTTGACTACACAAATCACGCCTGTCGTCAAAGCTCAATTGAAAAAGCTCAGCCCTGCCAGCATCAAGACTGCAGTTGCCGAGGTGAGCCCATTTCCGAAGCTGGAAAAAAGGACCAACATCCTCTTAATGGGTGTCGACTCCAATGGCAAACATTGCAAGCGATTTTTGAATACCCGATCGGACAGCATGATTCTCGCCAGTCTCGATCCTGAGACCAAGAAAGTTTCGTTGATCTCCATACCTCGGGACAGCCGAGTGCGAATTGCCGATCACCGAGGACTTGACAAGATTAATTCCGCCCACGCCCTGGGCGGTCCAGAGCTCGCAGTGAAGACTGTGCAAGAAGATTTCGGCGTACCCATCGATCACTACATTGTTATCGACACGCAAGGTCTGAAGAGCGTTTGCGACATCGTAGGTCCAATTCAAGTCCTTGTCGAAAAGCGTATGCGCTACCGAGATCGGGCATCCGGACTCAACATCGATTTAGAGCCCGGTCTTAAGGAATTGACAGCGACACAAGTTGAAGAATATGTCCGCTTTCGCCACGACAACAAGGGCGACCTCGGTCGGATCGAAAGACAACAATGGTTCCTCAGGCAAGCCGCGAAAAAATTCAAAGAGCCACAGGTTGTGCTCAAACTACCTGAGATTATCAAGTTTGCTAACGACTACATCTGCACAGATCTCTCTATCGGCGATATGGCTACGCTCTTCGGTTTTGCCAAAGACATCAAAGAAAATCAGATTCAGACGGCAATGCTTCCAGGCGAAGCCCGCATGATCAAAGGTGGCAGCTATTACGTTCCTGATGCCGAGGGAGTAGCGATGGTGCTTCACCGGATGACTGGTATCTCGCCTTCTGTCTCAATCATTGCCTCTAACACCTCTGCCGAAGGTGATTCGCCAAGCACAGAAAGTTTGAGCGATTCGGAATATGCCGAGAGCAATGCAGTCGCTTCGACTCCGTCCAACGACTCACTGCAAGCCGCCTGGGCAGCCTCATGTGCTGATGATCGTCCGGTCCGCGTCGTGATTCGCTATCCAATGGGACAGGAGCAGACCGCCAAAGACTTTGCCGAAGCGCTGAGCGAAGCAGGCTTCACTGTTTTGTCTAGAGTTCGATGTAAAACATCTGAATGTCAACATGAGCAAATCGTACTCAATAGCCTCAGGGCAGACGAACAGATGACAAGAAATCTTAAATCCAGATTTCCAGAACTATCTGAGTTCGCCATCGTACTCAACCCGCTGACCAGAACGAGAATAGACGCTACTATTCAAATTACACCAGAGACGGTACCATTGATGCCGCACGAAACGGCCGGTCAGTTTGATATTGATGTTTCTGACATCAATGGTGAAGTCAAGGCAAGCAAGTTTCTACGTGCAAAACTCCCAGCTAGCTAGAGGAGCCTTACGCGCGTGACTGTAGATGAGATAATCAAACTGCTGGATTTGCGTCCTCATCCAGAGGGTGGCTTCTATCGAGAGATTTACAAGAGCACAGATTGCCTCGCAGGCGGCGAGCTTCCCGAGCGATACGCCAGCGAGATGGGTCCGCCGCGCAACTTTATACGAGAGAGTATGGAATGGCAGGTGCCACCAGATATGGAGAAAAAGGCTCTGGAAGCCGTCACTGGCAAAGAGACGAAATCACTAGTTGCGTCAAAACCAACGACCAAGAGCTGCTCCCCGCGGTCAATCTGTACGAGCATCTACTACCTCCTTACACCCGACACGTTTTCAGCTATCCACCGCTTGAAAGGCGATGAGATTTATCACTTCTACTTGGGCGATCCAATTGAGATGGTCAATCTCTACGGCAACGGTAAATGGAAAAAGATTCGGCTTGGACACGACATCCTTTCCGGTGATTCGGTGCAGCACACAGTTCCGCATGGCGTCTGGCAGGGCTCGAGGCTGGTAGACGGCGGCAAGTTTGCCCTCATGGGAACAACTATGTCGCCTGGGTTCGCCTTCGAAGACTGCGAATTCGGTACGGCAAAGGGCTTGGTCGAACAATACCCGACTTTGAGCGATGAAATTCAACGTCTGACGAGGCCATAAGACCGCGGGTATAATGAAGTCATTTCGTAGCGCGGTGGTTCTCGCACGCAAATGGCAAGAAATTCTGGTTGTCGACGAAATTATGACCGCCAAAATGATTCAGGATCTGGTGGAATCATTCGGTCATATTTGCGAAGTCGTGCATAACGGCACAGACGGACTGGATCGCCTGAAGTTTTACGACTTCGCTCTCGCTAGATAATCGTACGAGACATGCTCAAGACCGATCCAGAATCACTGCAACGCATCCTCCTCATGTAATCGGACGACGGCTCCAATGCTGGAAACAATAGCTTCAGGACAGTAATCGAGATTCATTTAAACAATCAATCAAATTTTTAGCTTAGCGCTTAATGTCCCTCTCTGCTTCATCGGACTGTTTTTCTTGGACACGGCTGTCAGACTGTCATCGGAAATAGAGACTTTTCGAACGTTGAGGCCGATTGCATAGCTCACAAAAAAGGCGTCGACGAGAAAAAGAACAGCTATCAATATTCCAACTAGTTTTTTCATCATGCTGATGACCTTCGTACAGTGCTGGGAAATCGACTACTTGACGACTGAGAAATCCATGTTGTCATCGAAGTCTTCGGTGTCGGTAACTTTGCGGGTATACTCGACAAGCGTTTGAGATCCTTGTATCCATTCGCCGAAAATTTAGTGCCCTGATTCAATGTGACTGTAAAAAATGCACCGGTGTAGTCGTTACGATTACTCTCCGGAAGCGCTTTAGCCTCGAAGCGAATCTTGTTGTTGCCGGACTTTACAAGCTTGGTGACGTCATCGAGTCGATCTATTGTTGAAAAGGTACCGACGGATTTGTTGTTGATAAATACATTGATCGCATAACCCGCTCTATCCCAGCCTTTTGTATGAATCCAATAAGACTTTTTCAATGATATCGGAGTACTTGAAGAGTTAGCACCACTTCCAGTGTTACAGATTTGGGAGTCCGTCGCGCTCGAGGATTGAGCAGGTAAGGATGGGGCAGTTGAGGGCTGCACGGTCGAGGGATGCGTGATGGAGGACGAGGCGGTTGACGCCGTATCTGGTGCCACCATTTCAATCGGAACAAATTTCTGTGTATAGCCGATTCCAAAACCGGCGCCACCTGTAGCAAGCAGAAGAACCATGATCACAAGAAAACCCTGAGCCGCATTACCCCTTTTTTCGCCTTTGCTTGCCATAGCTCATTGCTCCTCGGTAACTTCGAATTCGGTGGCGCCCCCGCAATCGTCGGTGTCAGTGACCAGGCGGGTATATTCGAATAAAGTATCGCCGTCTTTGAACTTCTCGCCGCCGTTCTTAGTTACAGACTTCAACTGTATCGTCAGGGATGCAGCCGAATTGTCATTGCGTCGATCCGCGGACTGTGCCTGTGAGGCGAACACTACTTTGTTTCTCCCGATTCTCACGAGTTTTGTTATATCGACATCAACATCCGGCTTAGAGAATCTCCCGACCCTCAACCCATTGACGATTACGGTGGTGATGTAGCCTGCTCTGTCCCATCCTTTCGTATGCAGCCAATACCATTTTTTCATTCGCGACGATGGATCTAACAGTGCAAGAAGCGGATTATTGTTGGCGCCTGCCGGATTGGACATATTGTTGAACTGAGCTTGCGTGCCAAAATAATAAGCACCAAAGAAGGCTCCGACGAACAGCAAAACAACGACAAGAACGACTCGCATCTTCCCACCTGCCGACTTCTTTTCTGGTGATGGCGAAGAAGGGGAAGCAGGTTCCGTTGAACTAGATCCTGTGGTCATTTGAAAAACGAGCCTCGTTGGCAAAAACCCTGATTGACAACTTGTCAAAGCAAATTGGCTGGAATATCATCCACGCTAGCACGCGATTTTGGTGTATGCAAGCAAGCAAGAAGGCTTTCGCTCTTACGGTAGTCCCACGGCCGGAGCACGTCATCGGAATATAAGAACCTGTGTTGCAGTCGACTTGTTTTTCTGCTGCTAAGATGGAGAATCGTTGCTTCACCGAATGAATAGTCATATGACCTTTGCCACAACCTACACAGCCGATGAAATCATCCGAGACGGCAGAGCCCTGACCATTCGGGCTCTGCATCAAGAAGATCGTGAATTGTGGCAAGATGTCTGGGAGCATTTAGGTCCGGAATCAATTTATTACCGATTCTTTTCTCCGAAGAGAAAAATGTCGGACGCAGAGGTCGCGTACTTTACCCAGCTAGACTTCGTCACTCATGTCGCCTTGATCGCCATTATTCACAACACCACAGATGGTGATACACCCTGCGCAATAGGAAGGTATCATGTGGTCGGTACCAGCCAAGACACGGCAGAGATTGCCTTCGCTGTAGACGACGAGTTCCAGGGGCTTGGAATAGGAACGCTGCTCCTTACTCATCTTGCAAGAATCGGACGCCTCGCTGGGATATCCGAATTTGTTGCATTTGTTTTGGCGGAAAACCAGAAAATGTTGGAAGTATTTGAGAACTGCGGCATTCCAATACAGAAGAAGTTGAACGATTTCACCATGTGGGAAATCCGTCTAAGACTGGCGGACGACGCAGACAAGTAGTCCGCAATTGGTGCCGCGGAGTCGTTCACTCTGGGAGCAGGACGAAGGCGGTCCTAGCTGCTCGAGCTTGACTTGGAACGTACGATATTAGGTATCGAAAATTCCTCTAGATCTCAGCCAACTTTTGTGATCTGAGGCCATCTGATCTAGCTGGCGTCGCCTCTGAGCAAAATCATCGTTCGATCCTTGCGATTGCCTACCGTCTGCAACTTGTTTGCTCTCTCCACCGGAGGAGCCGGAAGGCCCTCAACAGCCTCCACCGCGGGTGCCGTCGGATCCGCGGAAGCCGCCTGGTGAGCGGGGTCTGGCGGGAGCATCCGATCCACCTGCACCGTCATTATTGGCAGCAACAACAGTAGCGTCTGTGGTCTTTTTCGAAGAGGCTTCTACCGCCCGACCTGGCGTGCCGTCGCCATTCGTACCGTCGTTGACGTTGGTGCCGTCTGCGACTTCGGGGGCAGTTCCACCGCCGGAATTATTGATAGAATCATCCGTAATTTGAAACGACGGATCATAACCGCTGCCGGACAAGGATTCGCTTAGAGTCTTCGCACCGGAGAACTGTTCACCAGGCTTGCTGAAGCTATCCAGAAAGCTGTTAGTAGTGGTATCAAAAGACGTCGGGATCGAAGTCTTATCGCTACCGCCTTCTGGAGCGGAAGCACCTGTATTTCCGTTTCCTGAGTACATAAATGTTGAAAGCTTAGTAAGGGGTTCTTTGTATATTATTAGCATCAATTGTGACCAGCGTGTACCCTGCAAAGAGGTGAAATTGCAAGGCTGGTAGACAGCCAGTGGCGCTGTTTTTTGGGCATCGACACGGTTATGGGCGAGGTCGTTTGCCGTGGCGCTCTTCGAAGCCTGCGAGACGCCGGCGCTCGCAGTGGCGCTGCCATTCGGGCATTGATTCAGATTGAGAACTGGTCGGGAGACGTTCCTGGCACTAGCAATTTTCGGTTCGGTTTGAAGGAGACGAACGGAATAAGCCTGAAAACGCTCCCTGAAAAGCATTATGCCAATGCCCGTCTTTCAGAATGGTTTCTACAGACGATAAGCAATCAGAAAAGATTTGGATAGCGGGCGGGATCCGGTCCTTGATGAGGTCTAAAGTTTTGTCTAGCCAAATACCAGCTTACGAAGTCGCCGATGCCCTTATCGAATGGCGTTGATGGAACGAAGCCAAGCAATGATTTTGCTTTCTCGATTCCTGCAAGGGTGTTTGGAACATCTCCGGATTGCATTGGCTTGTAGATCAACTTCGCCTTCTTTCCAAGATTCATTTCAAGTCAAGGGCGACAATCATGTCGAGAAGATGGCTGCCGATAAAACCAGCTCCGCCAGTGACTAGAACTCGCTTTTCATTTACAAACATTTGACCGTGTTGCCTCAAACCCTTCCCTCATACCAACCTCGATTCGTGCTCTTCTTGAACCGTTCTTCGTTCGCTTTGTTCAGCCTGCAATTTACAGATAAACATGAGCTCCAGAGATCGACCAAACTCTGCCGGAGAGAAGAGCCATTCGTTACAAAGAGGACGGATATTGCCTGCTTCGTTAAGCGCTGGTATTACAACCAGTAACTCAGGCTGGGCAGCGCTTTCCAGACTCGGCTCGAAGCACAGACGAGCGCACTCATGGCTAAGAGGAAAGCTGGACTGGAGCAGGAATACTCGGCTGATGACTGGAATTTGCAATCGAGTTGGACATGAGCCCAATATTGCCGTCCAGGTCAACAAAGTCTTACACCTTGGGATCTTTTCATCCGGCTCTTGAGATTTGTTCATCCCATACTGACAACGAATACCGGATAATACAGTTTGCTCGCAGGATTCTTCGAATTCTATAAGCTCGAGCTAATCCTCTCCGCTTTGATCATCTTAACAGAGGACCATCCCTTGCCCGCCGTCCTGCAAAAGAGAGTCGAAACAAAGGCCCACACAAAAGTGAGTAGCTTTCCGGGTGACGATCGAACTGCATATCTGATACTAATGGCGGTGTGTTTATTTTTGTATTTTTTCGGACTGGATAACTGCCCAATCATCGACCCCTCCGAAGGCTACTACGTAGAAGCGTCCAGAGAGATGCTACAGCTTGGAGATTATGTCACTCCGCATCTCAACTATCAGATTTACTTTTCAAAACCGATCTTGAACTTCTGGTTAATCGCCGGCTCCTACAACTTGTTTGGCTTGTCAGAACTCTCTGCCAGACTACCATTCGCCATTTTGAGCACATTGTTGGTCGCCGCCACCTACTGGTTCGGCAAAGCGCTGGTCAACAGGCGCGCTGGGTTCATCGCCGGTCTGAGTCTCGCGACAGCTCCACTCCTGATGCTCGTCTCACGCAAGTCCTCAATCGACATCGCATTCACATTTTTTGTCAACTTATCGCTTTTCGCCACAGCATTGGTTCTCTCTAGACCAACCAAGTGGATGTGGACTCTCATCTATCTCGCGCTTGGTCTAGGCTTCTTGACGAAGGGTCCAGACGCGCTTGTTCTATACACTCTCGGACTAATAGCATTTCTTATGGCGGCACGTCCCTCATTCAAGATACTCAAGCAATGGTTCTTCGCGCTAAAGCCGTTAGCCGGCGTCGCCCTATTCCTCGCCATCGTATTGCCCTGGCACATTGCAGTCTCGCAAGCCACCGACGGCCTCTTCATAAAGGTGTTTTTCTGGTACGAGTATCTGGCACGCTTTCAGTCGATGGCAAACCTTAGTCATGTCAAATATTGGTTCTTCCTGGGTGTGCTCGGCTACGGATTTTTTCCTTGGATACTGTTCTTACCGCGAGCTCTGGCTAGTGCACTCCTTCCTGCCAGATTTGACTACAGCGGTAACGAACAACGAGAGCCGCTTAACAAAGAGCGAGGTTTGGTCGGCAAAACCATCGACCTCATCAATTCAATCAGTAAAACCATACTCGAGGATCCGCGCGGTCGACCATTGATCCTGCTCGCAATCTGGAGTTTTACGACCTTCGCTGTCTGCAGCATGTCTTCAACGCAGCTGGCATCCTATATCTTGCCCATCGTCGCTCCGTTGGCGATTGTCATTGGCGCACTTCTTGATCGCTGGCTATCGGTCGGTCTATACACTTTCACTCAAGATGATAGAACCTATATAAAGACAGCCAGCACATTGGTCGCGATTGTAGGAGCCGTAGGAGCCATCGCGACCGTCATATATGTAACCCGCATAGAGAATCCACCGTGGGCGGTAGCAACCTCCTTCTATGCGATTGCAGCAATTCTGGCTATCGGTTTTACCAAACAGATGCTCGAACTCTTCAATGGTAGGCTAGCCGCCTCCGCGCGATGGCTGGTCTGCTCGGTCGTTCTCGTAGCCGCAATCGGCTGTCCACTAGCATTCCATCTGGCAGTGACGGAAATTCAGGGCGGTCTGAAAGAGCTCGCCATTCACGCCGACAAGACCTCGGACAAGATAGCTATGTTCGGAACATTCATGCCTTCTTACATGTTCTACGCGCGCAAACCGGTTGACACCTTTTTTCATGGACACCAGCTCGTACCGGTGAAAGAGCCGCCGGCTAACGCCATTAAAGGAGCCTATCCTTACGTCGATCAATCGATATTGGTAAAGGACGCCGATCTGCCGAATCTCAAGGCAACAATCCCATGCTCAATTGTCGAGATAGAGAAGAGAGGAGAGTGGGGTTGGTATCGAACACCAGGCTACGAAATAGAATCGCACCGCACTCTTGAAGACACATTTCACGACCCCACCGCCCTTAACACCATTATCACCGGCGAAGCGCAGACCGCTCCTTCGACAGTTCCTTATGCCGTCGGCAGTTTATATCGGCAGTACCGCAGCAAATCAGAATGAGCCATCGCCATGCCATCGACAATGACAAAACCTAAAATCGACAAGCCCGAGATGACGGATAGGTCCGCTCGCGGCTGGAGCAGCATTGGCGTGGTCTTCCTGGTCATGGTCACCGCTCTTGCATTACGTTGTTCTGGTATCACATTCGATAGCATGTGGTTGGATGAAGGCTATCAGACAATGGTCGACTCTATTGGTGTAAAACCGATGGAGCTGGAAAAGTTGAGACCTGAGCCCTTTATCTATTCTCTCGGTGAGCCGAGATCAACAGCGCAGGTGATGAACAACTTTCGTCAGGTCGATCCGTTATGCCCGCCTCTTTACTTTCTCTGCCTCAATAGATGGATGACCATCTGGGGTACCGAAGACCTTGCAGTTCGCTCGCTGTCAGTGCTGACATCCTTCCTTTCAATGATAGCGATTTACTTCGGAACGAAAAAGCTCTTCGGACCCAAAGCAGCGCTTCTCACATTGATACTACAGGCGGTCTCACCGTTTGAAATCACCTATGCACAGGAAGCCCGAATGTATGCGCAGGTCGTGCTGTGCTCATCGCTCTCATGCCTCAGTTACTTCATCCTGGCGCAAAGCCTTTCGACGAATAGATCGTTACTGACCCGGCTCGCCTTGGTCGCCATATACGGCGTCTCGACCTGGGCAATGATCAATACTCACTATACGACTCTATACATTGTCGCTTTCCAGGGTCTGTACGGTATCGCATACAGTATCAGGCATCGCAGTCCGACTGCGCTGTTCCACTTCGCTGCGGGGTGGGCCCTCACCATGGCGCTCTGGTTACCGTGGTGGGACTTGTTCCGCCAGGCGGCATCAGGTCGAGGAAACTACTACGTCAGCAGAACGGCCGGTCTGGCGTGGTCGTTAAAAGGACTCATCAAAATTCCGATGAATTGGGTAAGCTTCCTCGCCGGCGGAAGAATAGTCGCTTACGCCGCTCCCATATACGCCACAGCACTAGTCCTGATTGGCACAGCCACATTCATAAGTCTCAACGGTCGCTTGCGGACATTGCTGAGCAATACGGTTCTTTCCAGACTCAAGAAGCTGTCATCGCGCAACACATCAAGAGAGCAAATTTCATCCAGCGCTTTGACCTACGTCTGGTGTTGGGCGCTAATCCCTGCACTGATTGCGCTGGCGGCAGACATCGCCGAATCCAGAAAAACAGTAGAAGTGACACGATACCTGATGGGCACGGCTCCCGCGATCTTCATATTGGCAGGGCTCGGTGCTCAACGATTGCTGAGCATGGGTGGACATATTCGTTGGATTGTCGCAGCACACGTAATCTTCGCACTGGTCAACTATACATACGCTCATGTGGTGCCTCAGAGAGAGCCCTGGCGCGATATGGCGGAGGTCATTGACAGTCGGGTGCCGACAAAAGACCTTCTTTTGATCAGCCCTCACTACGACATGATCTGTCTAAATCGATATTTAGGACAGCCGAGAATGCAGGTAGGCACAGGACCGCTTCTAGGCAACGAGCAGGTGTACAAGGTCTTGAAAGGTCGCGAGCGATTTTGGCTACTAACGGCTCAAGACGGCGGGTCTGTCTCTGTATTCGTACCACCGGAGTATCATCAGGTGGAAACAGTGAAGATGAAGCATGGCCTCGAGCTCACCTATTGGCAGCAAAGCCGGCGGTGACGTAGCGTACGCCCAGGCATGGACACCGGAAGGGTGACGTATGGTCTGGGTTCACTTGTTGACAGAAACTCAGCGGAAATCCTTAGTAGCGCACGCCAGGAATGGTCGCCGGGAAGGTGAAGCCTTGAATGGAGACCACTTATTGACAGCAAACTTAGCAATCCATGTAGAATAACGCCATGCAATTTCAACCATGCTTTTTGTCTGGAACTACTATCGTCCCGCCAGGTTCTGTCTTTTCAATCACGAAGTCCTGGCGTGAGGAGAGAAATATCTTCGTCTCTCTGGCGCCCTTCGACTCGGTGCTCATACACGACATCTGGATGACGGCAAGCACCGTCATTGATGGCAAGCTTTACTTAATTGCATCACTTCCGCCGACCACTTCGCTCAATGACGAAGATGAATGTGTTTGGCTATTCGAACTACTCACAAAAGACACGGTTCGACTAATTTTGCCCGGTCATGTAGACGGTCTGGAAGGCTGCCAAATTGCGCGCGACGACTTCGAGACGCTTCAGGGGTACATAGGCGTCATTCCTCAATGGAACAATTTCTCTAGAGCATGACTTCTAGAATCGACCGTCTTCATGGAGTACAGATGAGCTCCGTTTGTCTTACTGCATTTTGAAAAACACAGAAAAGCATAATGCTAAATTGTTGTACACGCGAGCGAAGACTCGCGCATATTGAGGGGTTTGCGGCAGCACAGGTTTCCAAACGGACGATAGCGATCCAGGAAATCGATACTAAATCCGGCTGTTTCGACTCTACTCTGAGTTCAAAGCTTGAACTGAATATCGGGGCGAATGGTATGCATCTTCGCCACCGCCTTCGGTGTCACTCCCGTGCGATCGACAATTAATGTCTTGAGCGCTTTTATTGCGGCAAGTTTCAAAAAACTGTCATCATCAAGATTAGTCCTATGCAAATCGAGGAAAATTAATTTGCTCAATTTGGGCAACTCACTGAGCTGCGAGTCAGTTAACACTGCGTTACTAACGGTTAGTTTGACGCATGGGCAGTTGTTCAACTGCAACAAGGCACCAGGAGCGATTTTGCATTGATTCATATTTACTTCAAAGAGTCTCGGCAGACTGACGAAATCGCGCATTGTATCGGCAGGAACTACAAATTTATCGAGACAAATGGTCTGAATTGTTCTGATTTCCGAGATCACATTGATGTTGTCGATTTTCTCAGTACCAACGACTTTGATAAAAATCAGCTTTGGAAGCGACTTCATACATGCGACCGCTTCTTCAGTTAATCCTCCTACGCTATTAAGGACGAGAAAACCGATGTCTTTATTCTTCGAGATACCCCCCCAAAGTTCAGCATTGATAGGAGTCTCTGTGATCTCAAGCCACTTATAATGGAGTTCAAGGAAAGGCACCAACAACTTCGGCTGTTCTACAGAGTTGATAAAGAGAAACTCGATATCTTTGAAGGTTTTCACGTCAAGAGAAATCTGTTCTGGGTCCAGTGTGCCGGCCACGCGGCAAGCAGCACGTCCATCTTCTCGCTCGAATTTGTGCGCGCCATCGAGATACTTTCTCTCATCGTTCTCCCCCAGAGGCAAACCTAGTAGTTCCTCCTTTACCACCACCTTTTCAGGCTCTCTCGTGGCGAAATACACAATAGCGATACCACCCAACACCAAGATAACAATGGATACTAATGCCAACACCTTCGTGATCTTTTCATTCTTCAGTCGAGCCTGGGCGCCTGACGCATACACACTCGATTCCGAATCGCGCTCGGCTTTATACCTTTCGGTCAAGGTTGTAACTATCTGCTCGAGTTGGCTGACTACTTCTTCCATGTTCTGAAAACGATTGGCTGGATCTTTCGCCATGCACTTCCGGACAAACTCTTCGACTTCGTCGTCGTAAGTTTTTTCTGTCACCTCACTGATACTTGGTGCCAATTTATGAATGTGCGCCATCATAGTGTGAAACTGAGTGTCACCGATGAAAGGCGGTCGCGCTGCCAACATTTCGAAGAAGAGACATCCGAGACTGTAAATATCTGATCGCTCGTCGACATCTTTCCCATGCACCGCTTCAGGACTCATATATGGCGGAGAGCCCATTGCAGAGCCGGTCTTTGTGAGTTCCTGATCGCCAGTCATCTGTTTAGCAAGACCAAAATCTACCAACTTGACTGAGTCAGGTTTTCTCCTGTCATCAGCAAGCATGACGTTGCTTGGCTTGATGTCTCGATGGAGAATATTCTTCGAGTGAGCGTGCCTGAGGCCAAAACAGATTTTCTCGAAAATCGGCAGAACATCGAAGAATGTCTGTGGTCCGCGCTTTTCAATCATCGTGCTGAGCGACTCGCCCTTGATGAAATCCATGACCATAAATAACTGACCATTGTCCGCTTGATCTATGTCATGAATACCCATGATGTTGGCATGCTGAACTTGACCCAGCGCCTTTCCTTCGACGATGAATCGCGCGATAAGATGGTCGGACGTGTTCGGATATAGAACCTTGATCGCGACGTCGCGATTAAGCAATTCATCCCACCCCTTAAAAACCTGACCCATACCGCCTTCGCCAAGTTTAGCCTTGACACGAAAGCGGCCTTTGATCAAATCCCCTGTTTTCAATGGAGGTTTGGTCTCCTACTTAAGCCATCATTTTTTCGCGACACTCTTTATCGCGTAGGTGCCAGATTGCAGAATCGGTGATGAACTGATGGAAATTAGCGAGAGCGAGAATCAGACCAGCGACTCGCCAGTAATCCGCCCCGTACAATCTGAAAACGTGTGGAATCGCCAGGTAGACAAACGTCCCGATAGCGAAGGCGCCACCAAGATAAACAATTGCGGGCCAATGCCAGAACTCTTTGCCGAGATCGCAACTTATATTGAGCTGCAGGCTCCGTTCTTTCAGGTAATACGCCAACCCAAGCGCGATGTACTGGGAGGCGTGAAACAAGCTTGGCACGTAGAACCACAACACACTATTGATAGGCTCTGGACTACAGGCGACCGCGGCTATAACCAGAATGTTCATAAGAGCCGGCAGAGGCAAAAAGCGCTTCTCGGTGAAAAGCTTCTTAAGCACCACACAGCCGAATGCCACTGCGAATAGTATCATCACTATTTGCATCGCAAGGACGATTCCGCTCGCTACGGAACCATCGTCTATCAGAATCCAGAAGGGGATAGCTGTGCCATATGGACAAGGCGGAACGACTTTCTGCGTAAAAAAAAACTGCTGGAGAAATATGTGCCCATTGAAATCATCAGCCATCGGAAGATTTCATTCTCGGTGTCGCTGAGCATGTATCCACGCTTGTAGCAATAGATCTTCGAGATACCGTATGCCTGCATGCAGAAGTGGCTGAAGATCGTAATTGTGAAAAGGAATGAGAGACCAGTAGAAAACTCTCCCGGAAGAACGAAGGCGCACAGCCCCAATATGGCAATGAACCCATATGCCAACCATGTCCTGTAAAACCTATATTTGCGTTTGGCCTCATCGGTGTTGAATAGCCTGATGTAGGTCACTACGTTATGGGTGTTGCTGAACAGGTGCTGGCAGAAATACATGGTGATGACAAAGGGAGCCTCAGAGACCATCACTCGATCGACAGGCACCTTCCATCCGAGAATGAAGTAATTGGCGGCAATGAGAATGATAGCTAAGCCACCGGCGACGAACAGGTAGTCGACGACCGGGTGAATGATCCACGGATACGGCTTGTATGGAACCGACTCATCGACGGCTGGTTGTCCTTGCGGAGCGGGCTCTTCTGTGCCGCGCTCTAATTTTTGCGACGCAACGGCTGAAGGTTGCTCTTGCGCAGGAGGCTCAACGTCAGGCTGCTCTTTTGAAGCAGCACTTGTTTGCTCCTGAGAAGCGGATTTTTCAGCCGCAGGTACGGCACCCGACGGCTCCTCTGTCTTAGCCGGGGTCTCGGCGGCTGCCACTGAATCAGGTTGTCCGGACGCCTTTCCGGACTCAGCCTTATTTACCGAGTCAGGGACGGAAGATGCCTCTTGCTCTGGGGTGCTGACCTTCGCCTCTTCTATAGAGTCGTTAGACTTAGCTTTTTCAGAATCCGGGGTGTTACCAGAAATGTCACCACTGTCCAAAGTGAATGGCCTCTTTGCTAGTCGCAGTATTGGTTCGCCAATATTTTATTTCAATTTTTGGTCTAGTAATTAAGCAGCCAATGTCAAGTATTGAGTAAACTCTTAAAAGACTTATTTAGAGTATGGTATTTTTGGGCAAAATACAATAAAGGACGGCTCCTTGAGAGAGAACAAAGATGGTAAGCAGCGCCTACGGCAATGACCTTCCAATCCCCAACAGGGACGCGAGTTCCCCTCCGACTGACAAGGCGGCGGACAAACCGTATCCGTGGATAATCAGTCCGGTTGTGGATTTCATCTTCATCTATGGTGGAGCGTTCTGGCTCTTGTTCTTCACGCATGTCTTGCTGTTCGGCTGGAACGCAGCCGACCCGCCCAACCTGACGCTAAAAGGCGGTCCTGTTTGCGATTACGCCATTACCGGCTTTTTCGGAATCCTGGCGGTGACGACTCCGGTCCTCCTCTCGAATGCTCATACTTGCGCGACTTACTTACGCATTTACGCCAACAAAGAGAGTCGCGAAGAATTCAAGTTCTACGGTAAGTATCTGATTATCGCGCCGCCGCTGCTCCTTGCGCTGGCGCTTATCTTTCCACAATTGCAAGGCTGGATTATCTATATCCACATGGGTTGGGTCTTTCAACACTACACTTCTCAGACCTACGGCATATCTCTGATTTACTGCTACAAGAACGGTTACTTCATGAATGAGAAGGAGAAGGCTATCTTCAAGCGGCTCCAGCTCTCAATCGCGCTCTATGTCATCACGATGCTGCTGTGTATCAAAGAGAACGTGACCACCAACATGTGGGGAGTGAAGATTCCATTTGTCGGTCTGCCGCGAGAGATACACTATGTTGCGATTGGCTTTTGCGGGATAATGACGCTCTTGTTTATCGGATCCATCATCGGCAAGTACCGGCGCGAGAAAAAGATGATCCCGATGCCTGTGTTGTTGATGGTCATAGGTGTAGGTTTCATCGGCATGTCGACGGGATATGCGAGCACCATACTCTGGCTCTGGGGCACACCATTCCTGCATGGCGCGCAGTACTGCCTGGTATCACTTTCCTACTACATCAAGGAAAGAGGCCTACCGGCAGGGATGAAAACATCGCAGATCGCGAAGCTGCTACTCACCAAGCCCGCTTTGCGGTGGATGGGGTTGGCTCTACTTGGCGGTTGTTTCATCTACATCGTTATCCCGCAGATTCTTGCAGACAACGGTTGGGATTTTATGGCAATGGTCAGCGTGATCACTGGCTGTGTCAATTTCCACCATTTCCTGACAGATGCAGCAATCTGGCGCATGCGAGATCCTAAGATCAAGAAGCTGCTAATTTCGTAATAACAACTCTAGCCCGTTACTTGAGGAGGCGCGTCCAGCGACCAGCCTCCTTGTCGAAGCCTTCCTTTCGAGCTAATGCGATCCATTGCTGAAAACGAGCACGAGAGTTTGGATTGGCAATTCTGTCGCGAACATAGGCGTTTAAACTCACATCAACGATGTCGACTGATTGTTGTTTCATACCAAGCTTGAACATTTTGTCGGCAAGGTTGATTAGCCGATCGATTGAATTCTCGAGCATCCCTGGGCCAAGTTTGCCGTCATGCAATTCGCAATAGCTCAGATCTTGCAGAGCGAGTTATCTGAAAGGACCTATATTCACTCGTGCATCGCACATTTTCAATCGACGGCACGGCAAAGCCCAACCGCAAAGAGGAGCGCTGTCATCCGCCGCACTGCTTCGAGAACCACCAGTAAAATTTTTCGTTTCAGTAATGTTAGCGCCAGGAACCATCACCCAGGTCCTGATAGCGACTCGCCAACGGAGTGGCAGTTCGTAACTGGCTCGGACTCTTAATCTTCGAACCACAATCACTACAGTAGAGTTGCTCACCGTTAACTTTAGGGGCCGATCTATGACCATACAGCTTGCATTGATTTTTCATACCGCTGGCAAATGTGCAGTAGTGCACAATGCTGCGCAGCACTTCGGTCAATTTGTGCCCAAAGGGTCTTTTTGTGTGGTCGCCGTTGACGACCTTGAGTTTGAGCGTATTGATTTCGTCTTTTGTGATTCGCCGCGCTCTTGGATCCCGTTTTGAAATAACTGAGCGATCGATCATATGCCGTTCTCCCCGATACCACGTGGTTATTTTCACACGCGTTGCCAAAGCTGAGGCCAATCAGGGCGGCCCTGGATGAGTTTTCTTTTGCCAGCTCACGCATCCTCGAGGCGGAGCTAGAGCCGGAATCATCAACAGTGCCACTCATCGAGACAACGAATAAAATCTAGCTAATCTTTCAAGCAAAAGCCGATTGATTGGACTCCTGACATCAATTGGCAAGCCATGCCTTTGAATACAAAAACGAGCATACCCTCGTTTCAATCCTAACAAACAAGAAATGATACCGCAAGCGGTATCATTTCCAGATTATTCAATGCAACTGTCTTCTAGATCATCTCTTCGACAAGAGCCTTGAACACAGCTTTGTCAGCGCCAAGCTTGGCTTTGACCAGCGGTCCTTTATGGAGGTTAGGTTCACCATCTTCATAAGTAGGCATGTCTGTTTTGTACAGTACGCCGACTGGAATGGTGTCACCCCACTCAAAGGACTTTTCGAGCGACTTGTAGAAGTCGCCGGAATCCCAACCCTTGTCCTCGAGCTTGTATACACGCTCTTTGAACCATGGATAGGTGTTGATCTTGTTATACGTCACGCAAGGACTGAAGACGTCAATCAAGGCAAAGCCTTTGTGCGCCATGCCACCAGCGATCATGTCGACAAGGTGCTTTTGTTCTCCAGAAAATCCACGTGCTACGTAGGTAGCACCAGATGTGATAGCAAGTGCCAGTGGATTCAGCGGAGACTCGATGTTGCCTTGAGGAGTCGATTTTGTGACGTGGCCTTTGGTGGTCGTTGGCGACGCTTGTCCGGTTGTCAATCCGTAGATTTGATTGTCCATAACGACATAGGTGACGTCGAGATTACGGCGCATGGCATGAAGCAAGTGCCCGATACCGATACCATAACCGTCGCCATCACCGCCGGTGATGACTGTCTTCAAGTCGGTGTTAGCGAGGTGTGCGCCGGTTGCTACCGGTACGGAGCGACCGTGCAAGCTGTGAATACCGTAAGCGTGGATGAATCCAGGCAAGTTCGAAGAGCAGCCGATGCCGCTAACGACGAGCAGGTTTTCTGGTTTAACCCCAAGTCTACCAGCGGCTTCTTGTACTGACTTCAGTACGCCGAAGTCGCCACAGCCAGGACACCAGTCCGGATCGACCGGACCTTTATATGTATCAACTGGAAGTTCAATTACTGTTGCCATTCCCAATCCCTCTGATTATAAGGATAAACGTTTTTCGTCAGTGAAAACAATTACGATTCCGCCTTCTCGAATGAGTAGGTCGCGCCGGTGTGGATACCGATCTTCATCGAGCCACCTTTCTTACCGGTCACGCGTTCGGCAATTTCGATGTTCCATACAGGTTCACCGTGACCGTTGGAAGACTCTTTGATGACTTTGACAGGGCGCAGCTTCTCACCGCCATGCGTACGCAGGTAGTGATAGACCATCTCTCTGGCTTCGTCCTCTGAAACTTCCAGATCCTTCGGCTTGTTGGCCAGCAGGCGCTTCACATTGTCGGCGACTTCTTGCGGCTCTAGAGGTTCACCGTCATAACGATTGATGTGACCATCCATGGAAATTCCGGTTTCCATTTTGATAAGCTTAGCCATGACGCTCGTGAAGTTGACCTCTACCGAGATCTTCTTCTTGGCTTTGGAAAGCAGCTCGGTAACTTCCTTCACATGGAAAGGAGCGATGTATTTGATGACCAGGAAATTGGTCTTGGTGCCCTGGGCGGTCAGGCGCTCTGCAGCTTCTTTGACCACACCGGAGGTGGAGCCCCAGCAAACGAGCGTGACTTCTGCGTCTTTCGGACCTTCAAGCTCCGGAGCCGGTAGCTCCTTAAGCATGTTCTCCACTTTACGCATCCGTTTTTCCATAATCTTACGGCGCACCGGGGGCGACGTGAACATATCGGAGATCAAGATGCTTTCTTCATCGTGATCATCGGAGGCACTAACATACAGAGTGTTAGCTGTACCAGGCAGAGCTCGAGGAGAGATACCGGATTCGGTGAATCGGAAGCGTCTGTATTTACCATCAGACTCGTTCCACTTTTCGACCAGTTCGCCACGATCGATTTTCACGTCCGGCGAGAAGCTCTCGGCATCTACAGTTTCTGGGTGCTCAGATAGAAGCAGGTCTGACATCAGAAGCACAGGCAACTGATACTTGTCTGCAAGATGGAACGACTCGACCGTTGCTTGATACGCATCCGCGATATCTCTTGGAGCGACAATCAGTCGAGGGAATTCACCTTGTGAAGCACCAAAGACCTGGAACAAATCTGCTTGTTCTGTCTTGGTTGGCAGACCGGTAGAAGGACCGCCTCTTTGAACTTCGACCACAACCACAGGCACTTCCATGATCCCGGCCATACCGATAGCCTCAGTCATCAAAGCGAAGCCACCGCCCGCAGTTGCGCACATAGAACGCACGCCGCCGATTCCGGCGCCGATTGCCATGTTGACTACGGAGAGCTCATCTTCGCATTGCTTTACCAGAATGCCTGTTTCATGTTGATGCGCAGCCATCCAGTGAAGAATCGTGGATGCTGGAGTCATCGGATATGCAGAGTAGAACTTGCAACCAGCAGCATAGGCAGCAAGCGCAATAGCTTCGTTGCCGGTGACGAAAGGACGTCTTTTGCCGGACATATTCCATTCTGATTGAACAGCCTTTGCATTCTTCTTGGCGTACTCATATCCAACGGTCAGCAATCCGATGTTGAGATCGATTATCTCCTGACCTTTATGAGCAAAGGTGTCGCTCAATACTTTCGTGGGCTCTTCCAGTCCGATGCCTGCAAGGAAAGCCACTGCGCCGATGGCAATGGTATTTTGCATGATCGGCTTGATTGGACCATACTTTTCCTTCAACTCACCGGTAATTTCGGTGATAGGCAGAGCGAGAACTTGCACGCCCTTTCTGACCAGCGATTCATCACACTTGATGCGATCGCCGTTAAACACAATGGCACCACCTTCCTGTACTTCAGGAGCGTGGCGCTCGATAGAATCCTGATTCAGAGCCACCAGAACATTTAGGTTATCGCCATGGCAATAGACCTTCTCATCTCCGACTCTGACCTTAAGCCAAATGTGACCGCCTCGAATAATCGACTGGTAGCTGTTGTATGCGTAGACATAGAGACCGAGCCGACCGCAAGATCTGGCAAGCGTATCGCCGGACTTATCAAGTCCATCACCGGCGGCACCAGCTATACCGATTGTGACTTCATGCATTAACCGAGTTCTCCCTAAACAATCCTTACCTTCATTGCCAACCGTATCCGACGGGCGGCTGAACCTCGCGTCTAACCGCTTAGCCCGCAGCCTCTCTACCCGCCTGTTGGTGGGACCTGCGCCTGGCTTAAACGATAGCATAAGAATCTATATAGATGGCAAGCGAATGTAATGCTGAGGATATTTTGTCTCGGATAAATCGCCCTTTAGCAAGCGCCACACTGTCTTCACGGCGACAAAAAACCGCCTTTACACGAACCTGTGCACTTGCCAAGCCGAAACCTAGTGGGCACAGTGAAGAAAGCACCTTCTTTGACCGGGTGCTTTTCAAGATAAGAAATGAGGTAAGCCGCTAAAGCGGTTAACACGGATTTCTAGTGTCCAGCCTCAGGAACTGGAGTTGCAGAGGGAGCTGCTGGAGTTGCTGACGGAGCAGTCGAATCTGTCGGCGTTGCAGGGGGCGTAGTCTGAACCGGGGGAGCCGTTGGATTGCCGGGAGCAGAACCCACTGCTGAAGGAGCCTCATGACCTCTAGGACCTTCATGACCAGCCGGAGCCTCAGTAGTTGCACCCTCAGTACCATGCGACGGAGCACCATGCTCCTGGTGACCCAACGAAGAATGGCTTGGCGTATAGATCCCCTCTGTCTCATGATGTGACGGTGCAGCCTTGATCCCGCCCCAGGCAATCATCAAAGCGCTGAGCGCGCAGAAGCAAGCAGCGAGAACCAGTGCCAGTGTTCCATCCTCGAAACTCTTAACTGGTACGACTTCCACGTGAGCAATCGGCCCCTCATGGTGATGGTCGTCATGACCATGATCTCCGCCGTGGGAATCGTGTTCGTCGTGTGCGTGCTCGTCGTGCGTTGCCATTTCAAGAACCTTTGTATGTTGTCGAACTGTTTAACTCAACTGATTTTTCCACCGCAGGCGACGGATAGAGTCGCCTTCAATTCTATGCATTTGGACTGGCGAGGAAAACGATCCAGGTCAGTAGCGCAACCCACATGAAGATGACGAGCGCGTAGTACTGCCCTCTTCCTGTCTGCGTGTACTTCAATACTTCGCCGATTGCGCTTGTGATTAAACTCGACGCGTTGACGATATTGTCGATCACGACTGTATCTACGAATTTCCAGATGCTGTTGAAGAACGGCAGAAGAAGCTTGTTTACAAACCCCATATAAATCTCGTCAAAGTACCACTTGTTGTAAGAAATACGCCAGATGATGCTGTTGCTTTCGACGAGCGACTTGTTGACCTGGATGACTTTAGCCATATAAGTAAGGTAAGAGATAATAATTCCGACGATCGCCACTCCTGTTGAAATCAAGAGCACATCGGTGTTTACCTTTTCTCCGTGTGGCTGCACCCAGTATACGAATGCCGACCACGCGTTCACGCCTTCGAGTCCCTTGAAGGAATCGGCGTTGTAGCCAAGCAGTCCACCAGCAAACATTGAAGGAATGGCTAAAAATACAAGTGGCATCCACATTACCGGCGCTACTTCGTGCGCACTATGATCACCACGATACTTTCCTTCGAACACAAGAAAGTAAAGTCTAAACATGTAAAAGGCAGTCAATCCGGCGGTCGCAATCAACAACCAACCAATTGCTGGATTGGCATGCATAGCCGCTGCCACAATCTCGTCTTTGGAGAACCAGCCGCTCAAGCCTGGGAAGCCCGAAATCGAGAGACATCCGATCAAGAAAGGATAGGCCGTGAACGGCATGATCTTTCTCAATCCACCCATCTTGCGGATGTCCTGTTCATGGTGACAACCGATAATCACTGCGCCGCTTCCGAGGAATAGCATCGCCTTGAAGAATGCGTGAGTGAACAAGTGAAAGAGACCAGCCGAGAAAGCACCAACTCCAAGACCGGCCATCATATAACCGAGCTGCGAGCATGTAGACCAGGCGAGTACGCGCTTGATGTCGTTTTGACTCATCGCGATGGTGGCAGCCATAACAGCAGTGATTGTTCCTACTGCAGCAACGACGCCAAGAGCGACGCTGTCGGTACTACCGTCCGGAGCGAGGAAGATCGGGTATGCCCGAGCTACCAAGTAGATGCCGGCAGCAACCATGGTGGCAGCGTGGATCAGAGCGGAGATCGGTGTGGGACCTTCCATCGCGTCTGGGAGCCAGACATGGAGAGGAAACTGCGCAGACTTTGCTACCGGTCCACCGAATATAAGGATTGCCATCAAAGGCATCGAAGCAATTGTGAACGCCAGCTCAGGATGAAGAGTACCGGCTTGCAGTGCGCGTTGTAAGGCAGTCGACAGATCTATCCCACCTGTGGAGTCACCGACAAATGCCATTAAAGTGCCACCGGACCAGAAGTCCTTTGTCGCGAAGAGCAGCATCAAAATGCCGACCAGGAAAGCGAAATCGCCGACTCTGTTAACGACGAATGCTTTCATACAAGCCGCCGCCGCCGAGTTTTTGTACCACCAGAAACCGATCAAGAAGTAGCTGCAGACGCCCACCAGTTCCCAGAAGCCATACATCTGGAACATATTGGTCGAGACGACAAGACCGAGCATCGATCCGGTGAACAAGGAAAGGTAAGCGTAGAAGCGGGCATAACCAGGGTCATCACGCATATAACCGTGAGTGTAAACCTGCACGAATAGACTGATCGTTGTGACAACTATCAACATCATACAAGCAACGTTGTCGACCAGATATCCTACGGAAAGCTTGAAATCGTGACAAGCGAACCAATCCCAGTTGTGCTGAAAAACGTATCCAGGGTTGGCGCTCAACGCCTGGAAGATAAATAATGAATGAGCAAAACCCCAGGCGATTGCCGCAATCGATGAGAACATCGCAAGCGTTTTAAATATTCGTTTTTCGCCGAGCTTCAACCCGCCAAACAAGAAGCAGGTGATGATGCCGAAGCCAACGAAGAACGGCAGCGCCACAATCAACCAGGCGCCTTCAACGAACGCTCTATGGAAATCACTCACGTAAATCGTCTCCAGTGTACTAATGAGGCGGTCTTTTCAACGCCTGAGGTGGCGTTCAAAACCCGCTGCTAATGATACATTGCGTAGCCGAGAGCTAGAAGCTTATATAAAAGAGCGTTTAAGAGTCCAGGTTGTAAACAGCTTAGATATTTTGGTTCATCAACTCATGGCATCTGGGCAAAAACGGCTGAAATAGCCATTGTTAGCGGGAGTTAAATCAAGAGGCAAACTGAATATATAACTCGTGAAAAGATTTTTCTTTTCAATAATTCTTCAAAGTGCCGCTTGAATGGTCAAAATCGCTGGATAGAAAAACATTGTCGTGTCTATACTGTTGGGCAAATCGATTTCGACATGCCTGAGGTTGCCCGTGGACAACGCACTGCTTTTATTTCTGCTCTTCTTACCATTGGGTGCGGCGATCATCATCGCGCTCATTCCGACCAAAGACGATCGCGACGCTCAAGGTCTCGCTCGTTTCTTCTCATGGATCATGGTCGCGCTTTCGCTGCTACTAGTTCACGACTTCTCATCATCGTCAGGACAACTTCAGTTCGTGACCGTGAAGAACTGGGTTTCCCATCCATGCAACATCAACTTCCACATTGGTGTTGATGGACTGAGCATGTCACTCGTCCTTCTGACAACGATTATTACTTTGATGGCGGTGTACGCGAGCTACTCGATTAAGAGTAGGGTCAAGATGTACTACGCCAACGTGATGCTCCTAACCTTTTCATTGTTAGGCGTATTCATGTCGCAAGACCTACTTCAATTCTTTGTGATGTACGAGTTCGAACTTGTACCAATGTATTTCCTCATCGCTATCTGGGGTGGCCCGAGACGCGGTTACGCGGCAATGAAATTCTTGCTGTACACCTTCTTTGGTGGCGTGCTGATGCTTGGTGCTCTTCTCTACACCTGGACGCAGTTGTACGCTATGGATCCTGCGCTGGCGACGTTCAATATGACAACGCTGGCGGCGTCATCTAATGCACTCCCGCTAGGCGCACAAGTGGTAGCCTGCCTCGGATTCTTCCTCGCATTCATTATCAAACTACCTTCGGTTCCCTTCCATACATGGTTGCCTGACGCTCACGTCGAGGCTCCAACGCCGATTTCCATGATCCTCGCCGGGCTTCTTCTCAAAATGGGTGGATACGGTCTGATAAGGATCTGTATGGGCTTCTTCCCCGCATTCTTCGCGGAGTACGCCCCTTGGGTCATCGCCCTCGGTGCCATCAATATTATTTGGGGTGCGATTGCATGTCTCGTTCAAAAGGATATGAAACGAATCATCGCATTCTCTAGCGTCTCGCACATGGGCTTCATTCTGCTCGGCATCGGCTCTCTCTCCAATGCCGCCGTCAATGGTGCCATCTTCCAGATGCTGAGCCACGGTTTTATCTCCGCCCTACTGTTCTTCCTGGTCGGTACCGTGTATGAGCGCTGCCACACGCGGCAGCTGCCTGAAATTGGCGGCGGTCTTGCATACGAGATGCCGGTCCTATTCTATTTTTGGATGTTCGCCACTATGGCCAATCTTGGTCTCCCTGCACTATCCGGGTTCGTTGGAGAGGTGGCAGTTTTCTACGGTGCCTTCACGTCTCCAATGGCGCATTCGCAAGTACATGGAGCCTGGACGCAAGGATGGATTATCGCATCGGCACTAGCCGTGGTGCTGACCGCCGGATACATGCTCTGGCTCCTCAAGCGTCTGTTCTACGGACCGTTGATGGATAAGTGGAAGAATCACCTCTATGATGCGACTCTCACAGAGAAATTTGTCGGCACATGCCTTGCTGCTCTGACCCTGGCTTTCGGTATCTACCCTTACTGGTTGAACAGTATGTATCAAAACATAGGCGACCGCATCACCAACCAGGTCATCACCAGAACGCAGATAAGCCAGACTACTCCGGAAGCGAATCCGCATCTCTAAAGCTGGCTGCGTCGGCGGCTCTTAGCGTTCTTGGTTCGTTCTTAGTTCGGCTCGCTCATTGCCGAAAACGAAGCCTTCGTCAAGAGGGCTCTAAATCTGGTTCGATGTCTGGTTCGATGTCTAAATAAACTCTGTTCGACAACGAAGCCCCTTCGTCAAAGAGGAACCCATTTCCAATGACACGATCGAGAACTCTATTCCACTAAATATGTGCGTGGTTCACTCAGGTATCCGACTGGGTCGCCCTTGTCGTTGAGGGCACGGACCGCGACTTGATGTTTTCCGAAAACGAGCACTGACTGTGGCAGACGGTAGACACCGCTCAAGTTCTCAACACTTGTTCTGAAGAGTATCTGTTTATCTTCAGGTACAACGATCGAATTGAAATCGGGGAATGCATAGTTGTTGTTCGTTACGATAACCTCGACGGAATGCGCGTCGGCAATGTTCTCAGCATTGTACGAAACATCGACAAAGCTATCACGAGATACATCAGGAACTACCAGACTTTTGAGCATAGAATCGCGAGAGCTATTTCGCGATGGTCTCAAATCGATGGAAGGAACGGCAGAGGCCGAAGAGGTACCGGTCACCGATTCAATGTTGGCAGTATAATCGCCCGGATAGAAGAGAACGCCAATCTCTTTGATGCTGCCGTTCAAAACCCAACTTCGCAATCTTTCTGGCGCAAAAACCAATTTTTCGTTTTTCACTTCTGCAAAGGGGCCTTCGCTGTAGTCGATCCAACTCTTGGGTTGATGTTCGGATCGCCACACCAGCCTGGCATTGCGAGCAAGCTGTTCGATTGGGGAGGTAGTCTTCACGTCAATCTCTATCAGTGATAAAGCGAATGGATCCAGCTCTGTTGTGGCGAGCCACACTATATGCGGTGCCACAGGTTTAGATACTTCGCGTTCTTTCATATCGCTACCGGATAGTGCCAATACAGCAGCACCTGTTGGTTTTTCCCAATCCTCAAAGGCACTCTGCTCGGTTCTCCAGCTAAAACATTTCGCTCGGTCTGGATGTGAGTAAACAGACATTAGAAGCTGCGGATATGTGTATTCATGCGAACCAGGCATTGGTCGCTCCATAGTCACGACACGATCGCCAAAACGGCGTTGCTCGACAGGAGGATTAAGCATCTGCTCCAGATATTCGGGTCTGCCGATCATGCCGGCGCCGCTAAAATCCTGAGGCAGATTGAGGACCAGCAAATGTTTTCCATCAGGTAAGGTCTTTATAGACTCGATTAAGGTCCGCTTCGCTTCACGAACCTGCCGCCCAGCGTCTACGAAGGGGAACAGATTATGTTTTAACCCGTTAGCCCAAAAGACAATCAACGCGACGAGTGCCACTACTGGAAACACCGCGAGCGATCGCACACCGAATCTGAATACGGGCGACGAAATCAGCGGTCGAGTCAAACGCACCGACGGGATAAGTGCCACAGCCAGCAGCACACACATCGCGGCAGACCCCAGGAAGAACAAACGACTGCCAACCAGATTGGGAAAAATATGCCAGATCTGGAATGTCGGGATCTCGGATACTGCAAGCCAGAGCGCGACGAACAGAAGCACTCTGGTTCGATCTATCGTCTGCAACAGTCTGAGCAGCAAACCAAACCCGACGACGATCCAGGCAACCTTCGCCCAACCAGCTATATGAGAAGAAAATGGTTGCTCTTCATTGACGCCGAATAGGATTTTGTCGAACGTTGCAACATCTAGAAAGTTCTTCAGACCCTTCCAGAAACTTCTAAAACTCGTTGAACCGTATCCTCCGACTAATGTCCCGAGGAGCAAGGTACGAAGCACCGCAAAACCAGCCAGCACGGCGAAGAACGAGGCGACCGGCGCAGCTCGCCCTTGCAATCCCTTCTCCTGCCATCTGAGCGGACGGGCTAAAAGAATCTCAGCACCCGCTAGCACCACTGGAAGTGTCACAGCCATTTCCTTACAGGTCAATGATAGGAAGAAGGCTACGAGCGACGCTGCAAGCCATCCCTTTCTTCCATTCTCTCGGAAGTGAAAGAAGAGCGATAGCGACAAAAGATAGAAGAACGTGCAGTAGACATCAACTCGACCGATAATCCAGGCAACCGACTCCGTGTGGATAGGGTAGAGTGCGAACAATACCATTGCAGCAGAAGCGCACACGCAGCGGCGTAGATAGCTGTCGTCATCGACCAACTGATAGGAGATGACTCCGACGAGGTAGGTGCAACCTGAAAAGAACAGAAGATTGAAAGCGTGATAGCCGCGTGGATCGAGACCGGAGACCAGATAATCGAGACAAAACAAAAGCGAGATTCCAGGTCTGAAACTGGTAAGACCATCTGTCTGACCGGTCCAGTTACCGCAAAATGTTTTCAATAACCCGCTAAAATCGCCGTGAAACGCGCTGAAAATATAGCTTAAGTGCTGATAGTCATCGAGTAAGAAACCGACGTTCAGAGACTTGTAGTACGCACCAAATACGACACCGATTGCGAGTACCAATCCACCAAGGATCAAACCGAATCTTCTTGTGGCATCAGCTTGCTCGACGGCTTCGTAAGCCTCGCATGTCAACTCAGCGCCGACCCCGTTCGGGGCGACGTCTTGCGACCGTGATATTTCTTGCGTTTGTGCCATACCGACCGAGATGTAAAGCGCCGCTATTGTAGCATCCAGGCAATACTGGGACTCTAATTCACATTCATAATCCGGCCGGTAAGGGCTCGGTGCAGTGAGACGCTGGCGGTCACAGTACTGCGTGTTTGGGATGGGTCAGGTTCTCGAGAGTGAACCGGTTGGGGCATGCTCGGCGCCGGCGAGGCACCAGCGGTCCCAGTAGCGGAGCTCCTAGAGCATTTGAGGACGTTCTTGTTTGCCGCAGAAGTGTCGAGGGATGAACAATATCTCACGTCGCCCGAAGACTACTTGTTTGGTGGTTGAGACGGCTTGGACTTCTTGGACGGCTCGGACTTGTCGGAAGGCTCCGATTTCTTGGATTGCTTGGACTTCTTGGATTGCTCGGACTTCCTGGATGGATCAGTCTTCTTTGAAGGCTCAGGCTTGTTCTGCTGTTGGTCGGCATCCTGTTGCAGCTTGTTAAAGTCTTCGAGCTTTCCAGCGGGAAGGATTGGGACTAGCTCCGGAGGCGTTTCTGGGTTCAAGATATCTTTCGTCTTCACACCAGGGGTGATGACAGTTCCAGATATTGCTTGGGAAACGCTATGCGATAGATTTTCAATGAGTTTTGCCGACGTATCATTGTCGTAGTATTTACCACCGGACTTTGAGGCGATGCAGTCCAGCTGGCGCTTTGCGTCGGGCTCGCGCTTCAAGTCGAGTCCGAGGATGTCTACTTTCAGCTTGATTCCTTTGGAGGGCAGCGTGCTGATATAAGCGCATGGGTCTTCACCACATGTCTCTGCACCATCAGTAATCAGAATAATTGTTTTGGTACCGTCAACGCGAGCAAGATCGCTTTCGGCGGCCTGATAGATCGCATAGGTAAGTGGTGTCATTCCAGTGGGCTGAATGCGACGCATTTTTTCGACGATGGTTCTGCGATTACCGACGCCCGGAGGAACGAGAAGGGCGCTAGCCCGGCACTCCAAGCCAGGAGTAGCGAATTGGCCAAACACGCGCAGACCTAATCGCACGTCGGTCGGAATTCGCGCCAAAGCATTTTGCAATACCTTCTTAGCAGCATCCATTTTCTGAACATCGTGCCCCAAGCCGTCTTTCATACTTAGAGAAGCATCGACAAGAAAGAGAATCGTTATTGGTCCACCTTCACGTTGGGCTCGGCCCTGAATCAGAGTCCCCTCGGTACCTCCTTGCAGCGTTGTCGAGTCAGTTCCGCCCTGTAGCGTTGTTGAGGCAGTGCCGCCTTCCAGAGTGGTCGATTCAGTCGATCCTTGAATGGTTGTGGATCCGGCGCTACCGGTAAGAACGCCTCCATTTGACTGGGCATACACAGGCGCGCAAGCGAGCAACGCAATACACAACAAAGTGAAACCGCCACTTAAAAGATCAGTCGCGATCGTCGCTTGATTCTTTCGATTCAGTTTTGGAATGTTCATTCCGCGCGCCATCATTTCCATCTTCCCCTTTAGTGTACTCAATCGAAGGAGATTCGCGCTCGGAGGAAGTTATTTGTGATTCAGAATGTTTGGCAGTCTTAGTAACGGTGGAATCCTTCGAATTATCGATCTTGCTCGTGCTCCCGTCAGAATTTTTCACTTTGGGCTGAATTGCATCGTTCTCTCGAGAGTAGTCGACCTTTTTGTTATCGGTCTGTGCTGGCTTATCTTCTTTGCCATTATCTATGCCACTTACCGTCGCTTCACCATTTACAGTATCTTTAGTACCCGTCGGATTCTTAGCCGCATCTTTCGATGGTGAAAGGGAGTCTGCACTTGGCGTGGTGCCAGTAGAGTCAGAGGATTCGCCAGTCGCCTTACTAGAGCCTGTTTTGGCCTGCGAATCAGATTTGTTCGTGGGACCATTTGCATCGGTGGCCGAGTTTGCTGAATCTACCTTCGCCTCAGCAGAATCAGTTGGATTGGTTGTGGAAGCCGTTGAGTCAGCCTTCACCTTGTCGGTTGTGGAACCGGTTGAGTCAGTCTTCGCCTTACCGGTATCAGTTGTAGAACCAGGCGAATCAACCTTGTCAGCATCACCTGCGGTGATTTTGGAACTTACTGAATCAGACTTCGCATTCGAAGCATCAGTCGAGGGCGGCAAAGAGCTCGATGAAGAATCAGTCTTCGAATCGGGGGCTGAAGTCGACTGAAGAGGTTTGTCCGAATCAACTACCGGTTTTACGGTAGTTCCATTATCGACAGGCTTGCTGGCATCCGTCTTCAGCACATCTTCCTTCGCGACCTCACCTGCCGGTGGTTTGGATTTTTCATCAGTTTTCTTCGGAACAGAAATATCGCCGGAGACTTTCTCTTCCTCATGCAAAGTTTTAGCAACTATTGTTCGGCGGCTGACTGCAATCGGTTTATCCCCATTGCCCAAGGAAGCCCAAACAGTGAGATAGTACAACCCTTCTTTTCCATCGTTGCTGATTGGTATTTTGCTATTGAAGGAACCACCGGCGACCTTGACACCGCCCTTGATCGGGATATCCGATACCGGTTTGGGCTCGGTCGGATCGGAGCCGGACATCATGATCAGAGGAGCTGCCAGCGCGACTGGTGGTACAAACATGCCACCAGCAATAGCGGCAAGTACGCCTACAGTTTTCAATGCAAATATTGCTTTGGAGTGATCCTTCTCCGACTTTTCCCGATATGCGACATAGTCCAGCGGGGGGAAGTATGGAAGCGGCTCATCACCGCCTTCCTCTTGCGGCGGAAGGTCGGCAGCTCCTTCCCAGGCAATGGTTATTCGGTCGAACAGATATGGTGCAGCAATCTCTCCGGATACGTCGACTTTTTCGCCTAGTTGCACAGATTTAGGAACAGGATTGATGACACCGCGGTTGGTGAGTACCTCGAGGCAAGCAATTAATCTGGTTCCATCCAGAGGTTCCATGGAAAAACCGATATGAGATGCTTCTGGTGCCAATAAAGCTTCTCGATCATCCTGCTGCATGAGCATGTTTTTCAGTATCCGCGCGACAGCAGCTTTAGTTGGTTTAGAGCCACCGAACTCGGCTGTGTTCAACACTGCCAGATTTTCAGTTACAGCATCGACGCCACCCAATTGAGTGTATCGCTTGTCAGGATTGTCGCCTTTGCTGTTTGAATGCGACGTCACCCCTCGCTCGACCAGATCTTTGACATGCTCTTCCGCCATCTTCTTGGCGAGATGGTTCGTCTCTAGTTGACCCAAACCACGACGCTGGCGCTCGTAATTGACCAGCTCTAGTGCAAAACTATCAAGCACCTCCCGTGGTGCTTTCTTGTGACTATCCGGACGATCGACGATCTCGTCGAGGTACTGCAATTCAGCGGCATCAGGAGCAGCGTTGCCCATCGGACTTTCGATGTACCCGCTCGGAGGCTCGCCCAGATCGCTCGGTTGTCCCGAAGGGGCAGGCGCGCTCTTTCCGAGCAGCGTCGATTTCAATCGCTCCGTCCGATCGAAAAGAGAATCATGAGAATATGACTTTCCAAAAACAGCGTTTTCTAGCGACACCAGTCGGTCTTCGATAGACATATCAGGGCGTGCGACACCGAATGTCAATTGCTCTAGTTTGCCGATCGCAGGGTATGTTTCCGAGGGCTGAGCCGCTCTGTCTGAAACCTCCGACTTTGGTGCCGTAGACTTTCCGTCTGCGCTAGAGCCTTTAGGCGATTGCGAATTACTATTCGTGGGACCGGTAGATCCCGGTCGAGTAATTCGTGTCGAATCAGCGCCGGTCGAGGACGGCGCAGAGCCGCTGCTGCCGCCAGGTCTTGCGATTCGATAGCCATCATCAGTAGGCTTGGATTGTTGGCCAGTCACTCCGGTCGGCGCTTTCGGGACCGCTTTATGCCTGGAAGGGGCGAGCGGCAGCATATTTTTTCCAGCGGGAGAAGGCGACGGAGCCTGAGCCGCCAACGCAGCATTTGACAGCAATAGACAGCTTAACGCGACGACAGTCGAAGGACTTACCCTCAATTGACGGTACGTCGGCAGTTTCGAGCTTAGGGAGCGAAACACTGGGCGATGAGCCTCAAGAATCGAAGTCACCTAGTATATTGTCGGACAATTTGAGGGCGAAAACAAACAGCAGTCCTAATCTTTACAACCGTACACTACCAATCATTGTTTGCTTTAGTCAGCTTGACGAAAGGTCCTGTCAACCTGTTCCTGGGTTTGAAAGCAAAACCGTTGAGAATTAATCAGAACGTCAGTCGCTGGTACGGATAAGGCTCATACAAATCGACTTTTTTATCATAGTCGTTGAACAGGCAGACATCTCTATCTTTTTGGGCTTTTTCCGTATCGCCCAGGGCCTGGTAAATCTCAGCCCTCAGGTCATATGCACGGGACCAGGTCGGAATCAGCTCTATAGCTTTATTGACATCGGGGAGCGCCTCTTGATTCCTACCTAATTTGAAATACGCGTTTGCTCTCAGCAGGTAAAACGGAGCGGCATAAGGCTCATTGCCGAGCTCTTGAATCTGAGGGTCGAGAACAGTTATCGATGGAATGAGTTCGCCTTTGACCTGGAGCGCATCCGCCTCCGTGTACTTGAAGTACATGAGCTTACTCTTGAATTCAGGACGTTTAGAGCTCAGTTCGATCGCTCTTCGAGCATCGTCTACCGCTTGCTGCTCTCGGCCTGCCACATGTTTGCAGGCATTAGCACGTTTCCAATACCAGATCGGATTCTCCGGATCGGCAAGGACGCCGAGATCCCAGTCTCCTATCGCTTTGGCAAACTCCTCGCGCATGGCGTTAGCGGTAGCTTTCTGGTCGAAGTCTTGGGCCGTAGGCTGCCCGAATAACGAACAGCCCTGAAGTCCCGAGCAAAACAAAGCTACGGCCAGAGGAACGCCCAAATACTTCTTTCGGTAATTCATATGTTTATTAGTGTAGGACAACCGCAAACTCTCTTCAATCTCGCCGATAAATGCTCTGAATACCAACCTACCAATTGTTGGTCCAAAGCAAACTTTATTGCAGTTCACTTGATACAAACCAATGCGCCCTGTCGTCCTGTAGAACCACCTGATTGGCGGTGCGAATAAAAGACATCGGGATTGCAGGCGGTGCAGTAATCGCTGACGTCGACTTCGTGTACGCCGGCTTCGAGTAATTGCATTGCGTTGATTGCCTTGAGCTCAGGCGCCTGTTGGCCGCTCTTGTGTTCTGAGATCAATCCATCAATCTCCGATACTGTGGCTTTGAGTGCCTCAATTACCTCGCCGGAAGTCGGATAACAACACGAACCGATTGCCGGTCCGATCGCCCCGACCATGTGTGCAGGGTCCGCTCCAAGAAGGCTCACCATCTGCTCTACTCCATGTCGGACTATGCCGGCGGCGGTGCCTCTCCAACCAGCGTGAAAAATTCCAATCAATCGACTCTTCTTTTCGACCACGATCACGGGGACGCAGTCGGCGAAGTGCAATAAGAGAGGTGTAGCAGGCCGCGACGTAATCAAACCGTCGACTGCTTTCAGATCTGGTAACTCGCCATTTCCTTCAACCAGTTCGACATTACGAGAATGGACTTGACCTGGTACGACCAGATCCTGATAGTTGATGGAAAGCGCTTTGCATAGCTGCTTTCGATTGGCATGCGCATCGAGCTTCAACTCGTCCTCTTTGAGCTGACCACCAAGATTGAACGAGTCGAACGGTGCCCTCGAATTTCCGCCAATGCGTGTAGTGAAGGCGTGATTGACAAAATCGAGTTCCATCAAGCGGGGTGACAGGACAAGCCTGATTCCATCTCGCTCTTGAACAATCCAGCTGTTGGTTCGTAATGCCGTCTGAGAGATACCACTTGTATATTTCAAGTTATCGATAAACCTCCACATATGTTTATGGCCTGACCAGTAATTCCTCTAGCACTGTCCGTGCAGAGATACCCTACCAAACTAGCGACTTCATCGGGCTGAATCAGCCGCATCTGCGGAACCGAAAGACGGGCAATGTCCAGCGATTCCTCTGGATTAATGTCGTTGAGCCGGCACCATTCTGGATCGTTGATCTGCTCCTCGGCCATGTCGGTTGCAACCCATCCCGGACAGACTGAGTTAACAGTCACCCCGTGACGTGCAAGTTCGAGCGCAAGAGATTGGGTGACACCAATCAGTCCGAACTTCGAAGCCGAATAGGCTGTCCCAAAAACCTCCGCCTTTTGACCTGATATTGAAGAGATGTTGATGATTCTTCCCCATCGTTTCTCAACCATCTGTGGCGCGAGCAGCCGAGCAAGGCCGAAGGCTGCGCTCAAATTAACAGCCAGAGTCTTGTTCCATAGTGATAGCGAAGACTTCGCCCCTGAGTCCCAGCCGCAATACTCTTCCATTGCTATTGAGTCGGTTCCGTAGATCCCGGCATTGTTGACGAGGATGTCCACATGGAAGTCTTTTTCTCTCAGCCAATCTACGAGATTGTTAATAGAATCCTCAAGAGCCAGGTCGAAACTGTTGTACACAGTCTTAGTGCCGGTCGAGTCGAGCCTGCGCGCGAGGTCTTCCAGCTTGCCTATGTCTCGGGCAACAAGCGCGACAGCGGCACCAGCGTCGGCTAGTTGCAGCGCTATGGCACGACCGATGCCGCGGCTTGCCCCTGTAACGAGCGCTGCTTTTCCGCTAAGAAGACCAGCTGCCATTAATTCTCACCATTGTTTCCCACATAACATTATTCACGCTACAGCTGCTGACGTCATCAGGGGTCTGTAAGATCTAGTATGTACATTATTAACACCACATCTGGAATTTCCTCTAATATCGCCTGCAGCGCCAATTCTTGACCACCACTTCAGACCGCCGCCCTTCTGGCTTTATCAAACTCTCAGAAATTCAGTCGGGAACATTGCTAGACTTTGACAGTCTAAAAATCCAGCTCCGTTGGGCGAACGAGAGGAACCGATAGGTTTGGCATATAGAGGAACTCGTCACACAACGCCTCAGGGTCCAGTGACATCTGTCGAGACGATAGGGAAAAAACCATGAAGTGCACTAAAAAGTCTTCCATCAAAACGAGCGTCCTGGCAACCGCTCTCGTGTTGAGCCAATTGATTTATATGACACCACTGGCGGTGATGGCGTCGGATAGTACCGTGCGAATGGCCGGTCAACCCGTCATCTCCAATCTGTCCGGAGCCGGCTCTCTGTCAGGAGAGGCTAGAGCAGAGCAAGTCCAACAAAATCTCGACAACGCTCTCGTAGCGGCGAAAGATAGAACACCAGCTTCAGTCAACATCACTTACGTCAAGGGATTGCCGGTCATAACTCTGGGCGGTTATCAGGTCATCACCGTAGATAGCGCCACGGCAAAGGCTAACGGAGCTACCCCAGCTGTTTTGGCACAAAAATGGGCAGACCAACTACGCGCGTCGCTTCGCGATCAGGCAAGCATCCAGAGTTACATCGCACAGTTGTCCGGCGACTACGCAGCCAGCGCGCCAGCCGTCGCAAATCAGCCTCCAGCACAGGCTCCCGCACAGGGAGGACCTGGCCCGGAATATTTCGGTAGCAACAACGGTAATCAACCGCCGCAGCAACAACCATTCAATGGTAACCAGCAACAATACGGCGCATCCGCGACTTACAATTACACGGCGCCTCAGGGCTCGACTGGTTACACGCCGGCACCGCGAGGGTATCGCCAGGGCCGGGTCGCATATGCTCCTGCCGGTCTTGTGATCCCTGCGCAGCTCAGCACTTCGATCGCAACCCAGGTGGCTCGACCTGGCGATATGATCCAGGCTGGCATTAGTCAGGCGGTAATCCTCGGAGATTCTCAGATTCCTGCTGGTTCTGTATTGCTTGGTCAGGTGACTGAAGCGAAAAAAGGCGGGTATCTCGGCATGTCTGGTCGCCTTGAGATTCAGTTCAATCGCCTGCGCACTCCCGATGGAACAGAGACACCAATCGTCGCTCACATCGTAGGCGGCATCGGCAAATATGATGACAAAGACGGCAACGGCGAGCTCGTCGGCGAAACCTGGAAAGGCAAAACGGTGCAGGCTGTAGGCAGAGGCGCTGTGGGCGCCGGTCTCGGCGCCGCACTCGGTACAGCGGTCGGCGCTATCGCCGGCGGCGGACGTGGTGTCGGTCGTGGTGCCTGGTCAGGCACCGCCATCGGTGGCGGCGTCGGAGTTGTTCAGAGTTTGACTGTTCGGAAAGGCAAGGACGTCAACATCCCATCCGGTACACCAATTCAAATCCAACTCGATGCGCCGTCATCCATTGCCGGCGCTGGTCCAGGACCTTACGTGGGAGCCTATTAAGCTGGCTGGCGTTGGCTACGGCACCTAAAGAAATACTCGAAAGACCGGGTTAACGCCCGGTCTTTCATTTGAAAGCCCTTTTGGCAATAGCTGAAACCACCGCCCTTTTCGAGGAAATTTTAGCCGAATTCGGTAAAAATTTTGACGTTTGGTGCCTCGAGTCGCATCTAGCTATTCCATCGCGACATTGGTTCGCCAACTTGCCAAAACCTCCATCCTTTTCTATAGGTGTAAAGCGATATCGGGTTTGGAACCCGTTCAGCAATCGCTGAATTTACCGCCCTTTCGAGGAAATTTTAGCCGAATTCGGTAAAAATTTTGACGTTTGGTGCCTCGAGTCGCATCTAGCCATTCCATCGCGACATTGGTTCGCCAACTTGCCAAAACCCGCACTAAATCGCCGCGCACGCACTCGCCGCCGCACCCTCTTTTATCGCGAAACCCGCACCAAGCGCGCTTGTCCGCATATCCGTGCAATGTCTGCGAATCCGCGCTGCACACAGTCGCAGTTCGTATCGCGAAACCCGAGCAATTTACCGTTGAACGCTTGATGCGTCGTAGCAAACCCTGGATTCAGATCGAACGGATCGAGCTGACTAGCTATTTCTTCTTGCTAGATTTCTTCTCGGGCTTCGAGGCCTTCGGATCTTTGACGACCTGACCCTTGACCTTGGCGCTAGAACCTGGCAACAACTGTGCCTCGGTGCGTGCTTCGCCGGTGAACTCTTCTTTGAGCTCCACGAGGAATTCGTCACCAGGTTTGATAATCGCTTCCTGTCCTTTGGTGACCGTGTCTTCGATGATCCAGCTACCCGGAATACCACTCAGGAAACCCCAGGCGAAACCTTTGATGCGTCGGTGACGAACGTTGGTCCCGACTGGCTTCATGAATGCGAAGGACGGATTGGCTGCACCGATAACTCCGAGTGCCACAGGCATCGCGCCGAAGCTGAACACACCTGCCGGCGCAAGCGCGAAGTTAAGTCCGATACGAAGAGCTTTATATCGCAATTGCTGCGCCCAGGGACCGGTGATTTGTCCGGAGTGGTTGACACCAAGCTCGCGTCCTTCAGCCTTGTTACGAACAATGCGAGCCTTCTGAGCCGGCATCGCATTTAGTGCGATGTGCTCTTTCTTCTTATTGATAATTTCATCGAATCTTACGCCGATGCAACCGGAATTCTTGTACCAGCGATTTGGGCTCACCAGCGAGTGAAGAACGCTCCGAGCGGGAAGCACATAATCGATGTGACCGACAACAACGTCGCCGCGATTAGCGACGAGACGTTCTGCAATCTTCAAATCGTATTTCAATCGGGCCTGAATGTTGTCGCCTTTCTTGATCGTTTTGCTTGTGATCTGGGAGACCATGACTACAGGGAATTGAGCACCCGACTTAATTTTGGTCTTGCCCTCGTCCGTTGGAAGCTCTTCGTATGCGATCGTCTCTTCCATCTCCACAGCTTCGTCATTGTCGATCACAATGACTTCGCCAAGAGTTTCACGAACATTTGATTCGACGAATCCTTGCTCCAGCAAAGCAACATCGCCGTCACCGTTCTCGCCTACAAATCCACCGATACCATTCTTGTTGTCGGCACCGTCCGTTCCGACCTCGACGGGCTCACCCTGGGTCTTGTCTGCAGTCTTGTCAGCAATCTGCTTGCTGTCGGCAGTGGAAGGAGCTTCAGCTTTCGCCGACTCATTAGTATCGCTCGTGGAAGTCTTGCTGTCTCCAGCGGCGCTTTTTTCAGAGGTAGCGCTCTCCGTCTTTTGATTTACTTTGTTGTCCGAACCCGTGCTGAGTGCGTCGTTTTCTTGTTTGATAAAGTCGTTGGCAGAGCTTTCCCAGCCGACCGGCTGTTCGTCTTTGGCGAACTCAGCTGACTTGGTTGTCTCTGATTCAGCCTCTGGAGTGACTGCCGTAGTCTCTGACAGTAATTTGATAGCGGCGGCGCCGGCGTCATTGGCAGAGCCTGCCGTGACGGCGGAATCCAGAGAGACGCTCTCAGCCGCCACCACTGGTAATGGCAGGACTGTGCTCGACAAAAGCAGCTGTGTCGACAAAAGAAGGGTGAACAAGCTTGTCTTACTAACTCTCGAAGAGGGTTGGGAGAAGTGCGAGCGCTGCATGGGAGAACCTCTAATTCCTTGTTGTTGGTAAGCCAGCTACCACTTGACTACAACGTTAATAATGAAGCCGATATTGTACCCCATGGCAAACATTACGCACTTCTTGAAAACGCCAATGCCAAGCAGCCCTTCAAGTCGAACGCTCTGCTCTGAACGGGGCATTGCAAGAAGTAGCGTATAGAAAAAAAGATATATAATCTTTTTCCGATTTTCTCATTTTAATCGAGTTTTTGTCGTCGATCTTAGAAGACTACATTCCGGCGCCGAGCAGTTGAAACGCTGCCCATGCCTTCGGATTGCGGTCGGCAGAGATTGCGAGCAACTGGGCCTGACGCAAGGATTGCGCGTCATTCATCCCTCGCTTCTTGTTCTTATAGAAGTTACCGATTTCCGTATTTTTGGTATCACTCGGTTCGTTCCACAAGGTCATCATCACGTTGCCGGCTCCGGCATATCCGAGACCGCGACTGACTACCTGCACGGCTTTTCCGGTCTGGTCATTACCGCTTATGGAGGTGCCGCTCAGCACAACCAATTCGTTGGGCATGGTGAGCTGGAACAATCCACCAGTGGTATTGTCCTTAGTGGCTTCTCCGGCAGCAAACGGGAGCTTGTTCTTGATCGGATTCTCACCAGTCAGAGGGATTGCACTGGCAACATGTAGGACTGTCTTGTCCTGTGAGACTCTTTGGAGCTCCTGTAAATCAGTGGATTGGACAGATAGGGTTGATACCGGTTCTGGATCGACCGCACTGAGGATTTGACTGGACTGGCTCTGTTCTTCAGGGTTGGAATTGAGTGCGACCAGAACGCTCATTTTGTTGCCGGTCGGCACCTGTCCATCAAGAACAACACCGATCGATGTAGCCAGGCTCACCAGATGATTTTCGACGAAGTACTTACCTTGCTCATCGATAAGCGCGGCAAACGGGAGATTGAAAAGCACCGAATCCGGTACTATGACAATCTGCTTATCGGCGGTACTAGGGAGGAAATTGAGAACCGATGCTGGAAGAAGCTCTTTGTAGAGGGCTTGGAGTACAGCGCGATCGGCACCCTCAGACTCGCCGCCCGCCAGTTCGGCGCCCGAGTTATTGAGAACGGTCGCGATCTGACCGGCAAGCTTTTCCTGACCAACGGGCAGGACTGTAGCTGAGATTCGGCCAATTGGATCTATAGTGAATGCAACACTCGACTTGTCGCCGACCAAGTACTCGACCACCGTTACTTTCTTCTTCCTCACGCCGTTGATAATGTCTTCAACGGAGGTCGGATATGGCTGGACAAGGCGCGCTAACGACTTATTGCGTTGAGCGAGGTCGGAGAATCGAGCCAACCAACCTGCCCATTCCTTGGTCAGCTTCTCAGGTGTCGAGGTATTCTCCGCGGCATGAAGGTGAGCTCTCTGATTGACAAGATCGATGTAAACATCCTTATCTTCAGGCTTGACAGGAACACCTTTTCTGACCCAGGTTTGAATAATTTGCTCTTCCTTGAGCTGTTCTGCAGCAAGAAGGGCTTTCTCCGTCATTCCTTGTGAGGCGACAAGAGCTATGAGCTGCTGCCCGAGGGACTTGCGAGAGCTGACAAACTGCAGATGCTCTACAGATGGGAAGTTGCCAGCTTGAGGAGAACGGAAGTGCGACAGTGCATTTTCCAGAGCAGACTTGGCCTTTTCGTTATCACGAGCGGTCAGGTCCAACTGGGCTTGAATAGTGTAAATGCGCCAGAGTGCAGCATCATCCGAGTATTGCTTACCAAGAATCAGCGCCTGATCGGCTAGCTCTTTCGCCTTATCCGGCTCAGACATTTTCAATGAACATTCGGCGAGCGACACAAGTGTATGCAACTTGATCAAAGGAGCAGAGTTCTTACCCGTTTTCTCCTTATCGAGAACCGGCAAGATCGAGCGTAAATGTGCAGCCGCTTCGCGATATTTTCCACCGGCGAACTCAGACGCCGCAATGTTTTGATAGAGCATGTACTGCATCTTGGGCTGAACGGGTTTGATCATGTTCTGCGAATCAAGCGCTCTCTGGAAATACGGCAGAGCTTTGTACGGCTCGCCGCGGTTGTACACCAGGAGCCCGATTGCATTAAGACATTCGGTGTGTTGGTAGTGCTTCGACTCGCGCTCGAAATAAGGGACCACACCCTCGAGCAGCTTCTCGGCACGCTCGCTTTCGCCCGTTGCAATCAACGTGAATGCGTAGCCCATAAGTAGGTTGGAGCGACCATCCTTACCGAGGACCTTCTCATCCATCTTTCCAGCAAGATTGTAGGCATGCTGATAGCTGGCAGCGGCTTCGCAATACTCACCCAGCACATACTCCGTATTCGCGAGCGACGACAGTGCGCTGATCATCGCCCGATCGTTCTCCGTCCGTTTTGCTAGAGCGACAGCCTTTTCGGCTTCTTCTTTGGCAGCGACGTAAAAACCGACCTCATCCATCAGCGAAGCGAGCCGGGTGCGCATCATGAGCGCACCCGGAAAATCTTTTGCTTCTTCACTGTAACGAGCGGATTCTTGCAGGAATCGAACCGCCTCGACCACTTTGCCGCCTTGCAAAAGCAGCCCACCAGCCAATCTCATAAGATTACCGGCTTCCGCAGGATCGGTCTTGGGCTGATCAAGTAGGTGCTTCATAGCCAATTCAAGCTGTTTGATCGCCCAAACTGGATTGTCCAAGCCGAAATATGCCTGAGCTAGAGCAACTCGGGCGCGACCAAGATTGGTCTGATCATTGATACCAGATAGAACTTCAACGGCATTTTCACCAAGGTGGCGAGCTTTCACCCATTTCCCCTGCGTGAGATAGACCTTACAAAGGCCAGTCAGAGCACGCCCCTGACCAACCGAATACTTCATTTCAATCGATAATCCATAAGCTTCCTGCCAGCGCAACAAGGCATCGTTAACGCGACCAGCTCTGAACAAATCTTCAGCGTCCTTATCCAGCTTTCTGATTTTGTCTTCGTTTTCCGGGGTCTGGGGCAGCTCAGCATATTTGAGCACCTCTCTGACCTGCTCGGGTTTCACTTCCTGCAGTCTCGCAGCGCCCAGAGAACCAGCGGGTTTTCTGACAGCTTGAGGTTTGGCAGTCGCCAGTCCACGCTCAATCGGAGTCAGGGGCTTCGGCTCCAGCCCTTCGCCTTGAGCGAAAGCACCATTTGTGGTGCCAACTGCGAGCAGCAATGCAGCCAATCCGACAACACCTTGCTTACGGCTTTTAATCATGTTTTCCCACATCTGTTACTGAAGTGTTCCTTAATAGTTGTGTACTCAGTTGAGCAATAAGCTCGTCCGGACGGCATAAATTCAATGCGCTCAATCACGAGACCGAGTACAATCGCCAAGCATACGGCAATCAACATTCAATTTTCCTGCTGTTTTAACTGTCTTTCAAGCAATATGGACAAAAAATAAGGTTGCTAGGAGGCACAATCTGACAAAAACACCCCCATGTAAGGAGGTAAATCTGCTTGATGGAGCCGCGGATTAGAAAAACGAAAGGTAAAAATGTTGGTTATCATTATGCGGTCACGACGTTTTAGTTAAACGAATCAGTCATATGCAAAGTAGAGCCGCAGCGCTTCAAGCTGCAACATCAACCGTTTTCGACATCGCCATAATCGGCGGAGGCATTGTGGGCGCCGGGATTGCGCAGAATGCCGCTTGCCGAGGGATGTCCGTAATCCTTATAGATAAGGCGGATTTCTCCTCAGGCACGTCCAGCAAGACCACTAAGCTCATCCATGGCGGGCTTCGATATCTCGAGCAATTTCAGTTTCGCTTAACAAGAGAACTGTGTCACGAGCGTGCCCTGCTTGAACATTTGGCGCCCCACCTTGTCAAGGACTTCTCATTCATCCTTCCAGTATCAAACAAAGGCAAATTTTTCGGACTGAAAGCCGACATAGGGCTGACGCTGTACGATCTACTCGCATCAAATGTCAAGGGAGCAAGACAACACAAGCGGTTGGCTCAGAAAGATGTGCTCGGTGCATGTCCATCCCTATCCGCCACCAAGGTTTCAGGTGGATTGCGCTTCCATGATTGCATCACCAACGATACTCGCCTTGTCATCGAGGTGTTGAAATCGGCTGAAAGCCATGGAGCAACCTTAATCAACTATGTCGCCGCGCAGGGTTTTCATTTTGAAAACAATCAGATATCGGCGATCGAATGTCGAGATCGCTCGAGCGGACAAAATCTCACGATTCAGTGCCGGAGCTGCATCAATGCCGCCGGCGTCTGGTCCGACGGTCTCATGAAGCAGCTGGACAACAACTGGCACTCGCAAGTGGCGCCTGCCAAAGGCACGCATATCATGCTCCCCAGCTCATCCTTCGAAACCAACACCGCCCTGTTCTTGCCGACCGATGATGGCAGATACGTTTTCGTGGTGCCCTGGCAACGAGCACTAATGGTCGGCACCACAGACACCAACTATAGTGGCTCGCTAGATAACCCGGTGGCGACCGAAGACGAGATTCATTATCTACTCGATGTACTCAACAGCTACGGACGGGACGATCGAAAGATCGTTCGCAGCGACGTAATCGCGGCCTGGGCCGGACTTCGCCCACTAGTCGGCGAAGTGATAGGCGAAGGCGATAACAAGAGTACGAAGAATTTATCACGCGAACACGAACTCTTCGAAGGCAAGGGCGGCATCATCGGTCTGATTGGTGGAAAGCTGACCAACTACCGGATACTGGCTGAACACGCGGTCGACAAAGTCGTACCCAAGCTGCCCAGCCAGGTGGCAAGCGCTCTTCATCCCGCCCGGACAGAATCGATTATGTTAGGCGGCTGGCAAAACAAAGACGACTATTTGACCGCCACAGCAGAGATATCCACCCGCGCCCGCAAGAATTCGATTGAGCCGGCCACTATCGATCACCTGATTTCGAGCTACGGCAAAGACGCAATGAAGGTAATCGAAATCGTAGAAGGGGACAGCTTCCTCGTAAAGCGCATTTGCCCAGACTTCCCGCAGATCATGGCCGAGGTCGTTTATGGTGTAAAAAACGAGATGGCACAATCGTTGGAAGATATTCTCTTCCGTCGCATGCGCCTCGGACTGGTTCACCAGGGGCAGTGCCTCGAAGCCGCGTCGAAGGTGGCAAGATGTGTACAGGCTGTAATGGGATGGGACGAAACTCGCACGGCCGCCGAGCTCAAAGCTCTCGTCAGAACCCTGGAAGAGCATATGAACATACAGCCCGCTATGCAAGGTGAGATGGTGTGAAGGTAAAGGTTCTCGTTCTTGGCAGACTGCTGCAGAGTTTGCACGAAAAGCTCGTAGAACATGCGGAAATCGAATACGTAGATCGCGAAGCGCCACTCGCTCAAGATATGCTCATGGCGCACCTGAAAGGGAAAGAGGCGGTCATAAGCGAACCTTTGGACACAATCTCGAGCGAATTGATGGATGCCTGCCCGTCGCTAAAACTGATTTCGAATCGCGCAGTCGGATTCGACAACGTCAATCTAATGCAAGCAACGCAACGATCGATCGTCGTTACAAATACCCCGGGCGTGCTCGATGCAGCCACGGCCGATCTGGCGATGGCATTGCTTTTAGCATGCGCCCGACGAATCTGCGAAGCGGATCGGTATGTCAGACAGGGCAAGTGGACCGGATTCAAGAGCGATCTGATGCTTGGTCCAGATCTCTTTGGAAAAACCGCAGGCATCATCGGCATTGGTCGCATTGGTCAGGCTTTTGCGCAGAGAGCGCGGGCATTTGGTCTGAAGCTGGTCTACACTCGCAACGCCCCTCGTGACGAACAAGACGATAAGTTCAAAGACGAATTTCACGCACAACGCGTCGAGTTGGAAGAATTGCTTCAGAGAGCGGACTTCATCAGCATCCACTGCCCTCTAAATTCACAAACACGGCATCTAATCGGCCAAGCCGAGCTAGATCGGATGAAGCCAGAATGCATCCTGATTAATACCGCGCGTGGTGCCATCATCGATCAGCAGGCGCTGGTGTCACATCTGGTGCAGCGCCGAATCTACGCAGCCGGACTGGATGTATTCGAAAATGAGCCGGAAGTTCCGCAACAGCTGCTGGAGCTCGACAATGTGGTTCTGCTTCCGCACATCGGGTCCGCCTGCTTCGAGACCAGACGTCGAATGTCAGAGTTGGCGGTTGATGCCGTAATTGCAGCCTTCTCCGGAAGCCGCCCCGAGCACGTTGTGAACGCCGACGCCTGGAATCAAGAGAGATGGGATCTGATAACAAAAGAGCACCAGACTGCAACGAGTAAATAGGCAAAGATTTTAATTCCTTGGTTTAAACACCACCAAACCAAGGTAGGATCGTTAAGATAAGCGCATTCAGCCTCTCGACACCTGGTCCGGCTCCGCAAATGATCATGTAGGCGTCCAACCTTGAGTATGGAAAACCAACAGCAAGCAACTTCTGACAGTGCGCGCTCTCAGAACAAATTACTAAAGCAACTCTGGTTCGCGTATTTTTCAGGACTCTTGATGTGGTTCCTGATGACATATAACAACACGTTCCAGACATACCTGAAAGATGAAAACCTTGCCTACGCAAAGGACGGAGCCACCTATACGGCCGATTACCTAATTTATTACAACTCTGGTCTGCTCGCCTGGGACTGCCTGAAAGACAACAAGGTCGACATATGGGACCCCAAGGTCCAAAACGATTCGATGCAGAAGCTCGTACCGAATGTCAAACTCGACAAGGTCTTTTATTCGCAATATCCTCCATATCTCAACACTTTGATGATGCCACTGTCTTTGGTTCCCATCAAAATCGCCTGGGTAATCTGGGAGCTCTTCGGCTTTGTCGGAATTGTATTCGGACTGTATTCGCTCTTATCTACGACACTGTCGGGCAAATTCGAGCGGGCGTTGACTTACGTGGCAGTCCTGTCCTCTTTTCCAGCCTGGGTCTGCTTCCGCCTTGCACAGATGGCATTGCTTCTCTATCCAGCGCTTGTCTGGTATTGGCTCGCTCTCGAGCGCAAGATGTGGTTCCGGGCGGGACTGTTGGGCGGATTTTGCATGCTCAAGCTTCAGTACGCGCCGATTCTATTCCTAACCGGATGCATCCTCGGCGGTGCTAGATTCTTCGCGGGATACGCCTTGGTAGGTATGTGTTATCTGATCTCGTGCATAGTTGTGGTAGGTCCAACCAACATCATGCATTACCCACAGGCGCTGAAGATGGGCGAGTTGAGCGGCGGTCAGATAACCGGCGTCTCTCCTGAGAGCCAGCAAAACCTGCGCGGACAGCTCGTAGTCCTGCTCGGCAATGACGGCGCTATGGTCCACGGAATTGTCGCTGGGACCTGGTTAGTCGCGACCATTTTCACAGCTTACCTGTGGTGGCGATACAAACGCTCGTTTGAGAGCCTTGAGGAAACAGAACAGCGTCGAAGGTTTATTTTACTTGCATCGATCACCATAATACTGCAATTGGTGACAAGCCCCCATACACACAAGCAAGACTACCTTTTCATAAGCCTCCCGGCGATCTGGCTGATGTACAACCTGGTCGGAAGTTATCCCGTGGGCGCTATTGCAGACCCATTAGTGAAGAGCAAATGCCTCGTCCTTTGGCTTAGATACATGCTGCTCTCCTTCCCGATTTTGAGCTGGGTCTTCTTCATAGGTGGACAGATGTTGCCACTTCCTGTTCAACCTTTCTTCGTCTGGGCAATCGTACTATTAATCGTAATTGCGCTAATTTTACGCGATCGAAGCTCATCAGGTTGACGTTCTCTCTGCCCTGAAGGACCGAGATTCCTGGGCTTAAGCCGCATTAACGCATTGGGTTTCTACCGAAATCGATTTTAGTGCTGAGCAAAAACTGAGCGCTTTCGTCAACGCTCGAGCTTATACATGCCAAATACCATTGTAATTCGAGGTATGTTCTCAGACTTGGAAAGCTTCTTTCTTATTCAATACGGCGCAGGAATATTCTTTGCTGCAATCGTTCTTCTGGTAATACAGGGAAGGTCTGCGGGATCTCGCCTCAGTCCTGGCTTCCAGAATCGCTTTGCGATTCATCCATTTCGTCATCAAATACGACACCGCTATTTAGTTTTTGTTTTTCGCGCCTTCGGGACGCTGTTCTATAAGCGTTGCTCAAACGAGGGATTGTTTTACCACCCTTACCGCCAACTGTTTTGACCGCGGCCTCCACCTTTGTCGAGATCGTTCGCCTGTAGTTATCGACCTCTTGCGCTTCGGCAACGATAGAGACGTAATTATTGTAGCGATTGATTGACACTGAAGATGGTGCAGCGTCTCCGTCGAGGTGTTGCGGCATAGCATCATCCTCTACGACGCTTTCAATAACTTTACAGTCCTGCTCGACCAAGTGTAAACAGTTGGAAAACTTGCATTCATTCGACAGCCCGGCAATTTCAGGGAATTGCCACATCACGTCCATCGGCATTGGATACTTAATCTCCTGAAGGTTGAATCCTGGAGTATCCGCAACCCATGTCGGCATATCCGGATAGCGAGACGACAGGACGGGATAGAGCTTGCTGTATGTCGTAGTCTGTCGTCCGACGCCATAGTCGTGGTCCATAACGCCGATCTTCAGATTGAGCCCGGGATCCAGTTTATTCAGAATACTGGACTTCCCGACACCAGAAGGTCCAGCAAAAACAGTGATTTTACCCGCCAGAAGACTGTACAGCTGTTCGAATCCCATACCGGTTTTCGCCGACATCAGGACGACATCGTAACCTAGCGATTCATAAATTCCCCGTAAGGTCTCGGAACGATTGACCTCGATAAGGTCACATTTGTTAAAACACAAGATTGGCTTGGTGTCCGGCAATTCGAGCTGAAAGTGAACAATGTAACGGTCGCACCAGAGCTGGTTCCACTCAGGTTGGCGAACTGCCTGTACAATTACAACCTGGTCCACATTGGCCAGTGGTGGTCTGGACAAGATACTCCATCGATCACGGCACCCGGTTATCGTCGCGGTGCCTTGCTCAAGATCCACGTCGACCAGCTCGACACGATCGCCAGTTAGGATAGAGACGCGCTCTTTCTTAAGGCGCTTGCGGGCCTGACATTGTAACGAGGCCATCGAATGCGGTTCAAAGACTAAGTAACCGCCGGCATGGCTTCTGAGTACAGTTCCT
>JAIERK010000020.1 GCA_019746975.1 Candidatus Obscuribacterales bacterium | reverse complement strand
TGGGACGAAGTCGTAACAAGGTAGCCGTACCGGAAGGTGCGGCTGGATCACCTCCTTTCTAGGGAGAACATCGGATAGACTCTACTGTGTACGAGTCGACATCCGACAGAAAACGAAAGTTGAGAGTCTTCGGACGCTAACATCAACTCGTTGTTCTCACAGGTCGGTGCCAAAGATAACTACCAGATGGTTTATATAAAGAATCTACTCAATACCAGGTAGTTAGAGGCGACAGATGATAAGTCTTAATTGCTATTCAGTTATCAGGGTTCGTAACCCAATTCAAAAAATGTGAAGTACGAAGGCAATGCCTTCGTTTTTTGCATTTTCAGACGAAGCACCAACACTCAATAGCTATAATTCAAAATTGTGTCACCAAGATTGGAGAAGCTAATGAGCAAAACACGAAATCTGATCAACGGTTGTTTGGCAATTTCACTTTCCATATGTTTTTTCCTAACATCAGCATTTCTTGCTTTTGCATCGTCTGTTAAAGGATCCGGCAATCTTAAGATCGAAAAGCGGAATCTACCTGACTTTCATACAATCATCGTGGCTACGTCTAGCAATGTGTTTGTTAAGGCCGGACAAAAAAAACAAACAATCACTCTTTCATTTGATGACAATCTGATACCACTTTTGAAAACTGACGTCGATAAACATGGAACTCTCACGATCAGTAGCAATAAGTCCTATAGCTCAAGAAACGATTTGAAGATCACAATCGACGTCCCAGACCTGAAATCGGTCAACATGACCGGTGCAGGAAGTATCGATGTAGATAACATAAATAGGCATGAATTTGAGGCTGAAATTAATGGTGCCGGCGATATTTCAGCGACTGGCAAAGTGGATACGGCAGTAGCCGGTATTACGGGATCCGGCAACGTCAACTTTGAGAATTTGAAGGCTAAGTATGCATCTGTACACATTACTGGTTCCGGTAACGCGGACGTCAATGCGACTGACTCGGTAGATGCAACAATCACCGGAAGCGGTTGCATCCAGTTCGGAGGGAATCCATCTCACGTGAAACAAAACATTACCGGTAATGGCAGTGTCAGTCCACTGTGAATGTTCAAGTGATACCACTTCCAAACTTGAGGACACATTTGATTTTTTTGTAGTCGGGATTAAAAGCTATGGAAGTGTCCATTCTTCCTAAATTTTGCTTTCCGAGGTTAGTATCCGCTGTTCTCGCTTCTGCAGCCAGTCGTCGAGAGGCTGTAATACTTTAGGATCCAAAAATGCATGCTCCAACAGGAGATGACCTTTGTCCTCGAGAATGAACACGGACTTGTCCTGCGCCGGAATTTTCTTCACGAACGCCATAATCGCCGTGGATCTATAGATCTGATCATTCCTACCCGCGATTATCAAAATTGGCATGCCGGCTGGAATTTTCTTCGGTTTCTGAATCGTCAACTTGTTGGTCTTTACGCTCTTGATCAAATCGGCAGGACTCAAGTCGCGATAGATATTCGGATCCTTCATGTATTCATCTGTTACACGTTGATCGTCCGAAAGAAAAGGCTTTATATGCGGCTCCAGCGAGAGTTCTTTGTAGGGGTGAAAAATTCCTTTTGCAAATGTTTTCAAGACAGCGCCGTTGTACCTTGCCCGTCTTTTCACGCACGGACTGGCGAGGATTATTCCGTTTACCAATTGTGGTTCCGTCGATGCAACCCAAACGGCCATGTTTGCGCCGAGGCTTTCTCCAAGCGCATAAACAGGGTAATTGGAATACTTCGACTTCAACGCCTTCAGAACATCCAGAAGATCACTTTCGCTTTGGTTATAGTGGATTTTCGAATCGCCGCCGAATTTACTCGTCTCTGTTCGCCAGCTACCGAATCCGCGCAAATCAGCAGCATACACGAGATATCCTTGCTCAGCCAATCTTTTCGCTAACACATCGAATCGTTTGGCATACAAAGTCACACCGTGTATCGCAACAATGACTCCCTTTTTCGTAGCGACTTTCTCATCGTTCCAAAAATAAATTGGAACGTTCAAATCCTTCCCGATACTTGCGTAATCCTGACGCACAGGCTCGGCAATTGCCGCCAGTTGGATGGAGAAAACCATCGCTAGGGCAGATAAAAAGGCTCTTTTCGCAATGGTTTGTGACACGATTCGAGACACCTAGCCTTACAGTCACCATGCATTAGATTGCCATTATAGATCCAATACTTATATCGTTAGCAACTGCAGAATATGATGCTGCAACCAACAGGATCTATCGGTCACTGGAAATTCTCAACGGTCGCCCGATGGTACTGTCACGTCATCTCCGTTTTAGTGGTTCTGCGTTACGACGTTGAGGTGCTATGCGGTCTGCCTCCGCCGACACACGATTGGCATCGTCTTCCAGACCGTTCTCTCGCAACACTGAAGCATGCTGACTTAGTGCTCGACTAAGCTGTTCAGGATTGTTTCGATAGGCTTCCCGAGCGAAGCCCACCATCAGCGTAGTCGTAGCGAGCGCGTTGGGCGACAGACCTGCATCTTGCTCCAGAGTGGCGAGATGGGCCAGGGCATACATGTATTGATCTGGACTTTGGGCACGCTGCTCGCGACGGACATTTGCGGCCCGTTGCGCCATCGCGATGGCCACAAACGGTTCACCTGCAGACCGCGCGGCACGAATGCCCTGCTCTGCTGCGTCCGCCACAGCAGGATGATTGGCTCCTCGTGCACGTGCAGTGAGGTCTACCTGGCGGTTAGCAAGCTCGAGAGCGGCCGCACCGTTGTTGTTGTTGGTTAGATTATCGATTAACGCCTGCCTCGTGTGCAGCGTGTCTGCATGAGCATCTCCAAGCCCTCTCTCTTGAATGGCAAGGGAATGTCTCAAGAGTAACTCGCCCACGTCGTCGTCACCATTTCTGGTTCTTGCCATACCGAGCCGCGCACGAGCGCGGGCAAACTCCGGTGAATTATCTCCAAACGTCTCGCGAGTAATGCTGTCGGCCTGCTCGAGCCGCCGAAAAACAGCTTGTATATCGCCGGTACCAGTCTTCTTGTTTGGCATATCCAATTCGGCGAGACCGGTCAAAGTCCTCACTATGGCTCGATCAACATCAGGATTCTGGCCATTCCTTCTGCGATACTCGAGCGCCAGGTCCAGACTGGCAGCAGAGCCTCTGTGATCTCCAGTGCGAGCAAGGCTGTATGACAAAAGCGCATGGGCCTCTGCCTGTTGAGCTGGATTAGCCCCTCGCGCTTCGATTACTTGCCGAAGGGTTCTGATAGCGTCTTCATGCCCATTGGTGATCTGGAGATTACTCGCCAAACGCATTCTAGCTTCACGCAAATTACTAGGATTGCCGTTGCGTTCCAGTATCGAGACACTTGCTCGGTAATGTTGTGTCGCTTGTAATTCCCGTCCCGAAGATTGATAGAGATCGCCCAGACGCTCATGACTATATGCTAGCTGAGGATCGTTGACTTCTCGGTGGGTTTGATTCAACTGCAACGAACGCACTAAAGACGCCTCAGCGCCATCCAGATTGCCGCTCCTCAATTGTACGCGAGCCAGATCCTCCCATGCCGACGCCAGTTGTAGATGTTGAGGTTGTCCGTCTCGCCCACCTGATTCATACATTCGAACCAACGCTTCGTAACACCGCTGAGCGTTCTGCATATTACCGGAATTCTCGAAATCAAAACCGGACGAACTTAGTCGACGAGGATCGTTGCTGTCCCAGGGTTGCGGGCGAACAGCATGTACGAATGAATAACCACCACCGGCATCCAAGACTTCATCATCGTCATCGTCGCCGGTCGTGCCACCACTTTCGATATCATCATCGCCGACCGGAAGCGTCGTCAGACGAGTGGCTTCAAAAAAGGTTCTGTTATCGGCAGGCGAAATGATCGAATGGATGGGTTGTACAAAATTGGTCGGCTCGATCGCAGTCTCATCGGCACGTCGAAATGCATTGTTGGATTCGATAGTCATAGTAACTTCCTCTGACTTAGCAGAACGTGGGTTCGTCCGGTGCACCAGGGGCAATCTGCTTCCAGGTGTACAGTCTCCGAAGGGTGAACGGAATTATAATCAATATAGGTTTTGCGACTGACCAGAGCCTGACGATAAGCTGGCTAAATTCTGACCACGTGACCAAATCGCGTTAGCGTTGAAGTCCCAGGCCGTCTATTACTTGCGATCGAGGAAGCTTCGTCAACTCGGACGGAGCAAGAAGCACCTTGGTCGAACGGTTGCCGCCACCAAGCACAAGCTCATCGCATTCCATGAGTCGAGAGTCAAGATAAATTGGAATATCGGGTAAACCAAAAGGCGTGACACCACCTATCTGCATTCCGGTCAGTTGAAGTGTCTGTTCAGCCGAAGCGAATGAGCTTCGCTTGACACCAAGGAGACCGCAGATCTTTTTGTTGACGTCCAATTTCGTGGTGGCAAGCACCACAGAGCAGGCATACTGAACTGGGTCGGACTTTGCTGCGGCGATAATTGTATTAGCGGTACTTTCCAGAGAAAAGCCATAGTGGTCGCAAAATACTGCCGTGTCTGCCAATTCGGGATCACAAGGGAAAACCTTGTATTCTATACCGCAGCGCTCGAGACATTGTTGTACTGAGGGATGAAGCTTATCGTCCGTCATGCTGCTAGCTCCTGAAACCGACAGATTCTATCACTGCAAGAAAAGCTGGACAAGTCATTGGCGAACGCGGAAAGGCTCTAGGACCTTTAGACACTTCAGCTGGTGATTGGCTAGTATTGGGGACGAAACATTAGCCGTGGCTCGTTGAATCAACCTTCCGGTTTGCAAGACGGTGCTACGATGAATCAATGCACTATCGCATGTGTTGATAGCGTTTAATCCTAATAGTTATACAATCGGTATTAGTCGTTCTGCGTGCTGTAGTATCATAATTGCAATCCCTCTAATACCGTGCCATTCAGGAAATTCATGCTGAAGCAGGCGCAATTGATCGGCACCACATGTCTCCTGTTAGTTTGTACTACTGCCGGAGCGGTGTATTTGTGGTGGCAATCGACGCCGCAGTATGCGCTAATCGAAGCACGGCGAGGTTATCTCGACAAAGACAAGCACAAGTTTAATCGATTCGTAGATGTTGCGTCTCTGACCACGGCGTTCACCGAAGAAATTATTTTTGAACCGGCCGAACGAACACCGAATTTGACGAAACTTCAACGAGTCGTCGGACTGGCTGCGATTCATGGATCTCGGACCAAGATTGACAATTCACTGATTTTCCAGATTCAACGACTGGTCCGAACGGAAAGTCCCAAAAGCGAACATTGCCGCGAAGATAACAATGAGGACAAAGCAAAGATCGCCAGTGATACTACAGACGATGCCACTCCAAGCGTTGGAAAAAAACCGAAATTTTCAAGCATTATCAGGCAGCAATGGAAAAAGGAAAAGGAACGCCTGAAAAAAGCCACGATTGATAGAATGCGAGAGTTCGCACTCAGCCGTCCAGATACCCTGATTAGCCGCATATTCTGCGCACCTGTAGGACATCGCGCCACGGCCGTCAAGGAAATTTTGGCGGAGTGCGGTTTTTTGTCGAAGAATTTCCGCTCCTACGCGTTAGAGAAGAAGGGCTCCAAGTTCATCGCGACGCTGACATTCCTCTCGCCTAGAATCAACAACTTAGTCACCGTAAAACTAGAACTGGAGCGACTCCGTGAAGGTCCTTTCGGGCGCTACCGCATTGCGCGGTTGGTCAATTTCAAACAGACGCTCAATCATCTCAAGTATGACACCGATAAGCAGATGCAAGACCTCGTCACCTACGGCTTGCAGGATTTGAATGGTCAAACACTGGCGAGCAAGGCTAAAGAGGTGATAAGGAATATCGGCTCCTCAGCAGCCAGGCTCGAGAAAGAGCGCCAGGAGATGGAGTTCTCGGACTCAGACTGATTTGATTACCGATTTTTCTTTTGTGCGCGACTGCTCCGCGACCCTTTCGATTACTCGACCGAGAATTTCCGTAAGCATTTCGGCTTCGCGCTTGCGCTGATCGATGGTGCCGAATACGCGGATAGAGCGCTCGCCAGTGCCGAGGATGTGCAGTCCATGTCGGAAGCTCTCGAAAATAATGGCTTCCTGGAAATCGTGGCTGGGCACATCAAAGGCATTCATCGGTCCAACACCGCGCACGTTTTCGATGAGCTTGGCGCCGGGCATCTTCTTTTCGAACTGTTCTTGCATCTTGGAGAACAAATCTCTCAGATACTGACCGGATTCTTTGGCATATTCCGGGTAAGGCTTATTGAGGGTCGGATCGACACTTCGAAGCTCCTCTAGCGTAAAATAAGCTGTAGCGATGCTGAGCAGGTTGCCTTCGGCCCACGTGCCGGAGAACTTACCGCCCGGCCAATCGCTGACGAGACGCTTATCAATCAGTACGCCGCCTACATGAAGAGGCTTGGCGAAGCTCATCAAATCAGGTCGAAGGTTGGGGTAAGTTTTATACCAGTTTTGCATTCCGGAGAATTCGCCGGTCCGGAAGAAGCCGGTTTGAACCTCATCGGATAGAAAACACATTCCTCTCGGTCTCATCTGTCCAACAAAATCGCTGAGCTTCCGCAAGAAATCCTTGTTAGGTATTACGTAACCACCCTCGCCCTGAACAGACTCCATTATCAGTGCAGCGACCAAATCGGCTGGCGCCTTGCGGCTCTCGATCACCTGGCGCAGACGCTTTTCTTTGATCAGGTCTTTTAGAGGAGTGAAATCAATATGACGAGCGAAATCAACCTCGTCTCCGTATGGCACATGCACCACATATGGTACCGACTGATAGCCCTCTTTCTGACGAGCCTTGCTCATAGAAAGGGTGTTACTCGTACCGGTTCTACCGTGGAATGCACCATGAAATGCAACCAAGAAAAATGGATAGTTGGTCCACAACTCATCGACGCCCGGACGAAGAAGAGTGATACCGAGCTGATCGCACATGTCGCGATAGAGGTCTTCACCAAGCATTTCTTTTACCTGGCGGAATTTTCGAAACATCGCCACCTTCACGGCATTTTCATTGGCTTCGGTGCCGGCGTTGGCAAAATTCATCATGTATTCGCCGCCATAGGCTTCTGAGGCGAATGTCGTCATGAGCTCCGCCAGATCTTGAGCGGCCGGCGCACCATGTCTGGAGGTAAAGAAAAAGTCTGTACCGGCGCCGACGAATCCAGCAAGCGCACTTCCCAGACGCTGCAACCGGGGAAAGATTTTCGGATGGTTATATCCGAACACCGCACTGGTCCCAACGTTGAGCACGGCATCGAAAAAGAGATTGTCTTTAAGACTACTTACGAATGGACCAATGGCAACGTGTGTAACGTCAATAATTGCCGGGAAATCCGGATGTGTCGTGGCGGGAATATACTTCACCTGACGATCCATTATCGCCTGAGCTTCCGCACCCAAGACTTCGTCCTGATCGACGTTGACCTGCAACTTACCGCGATGGTAGACCGTATTCGTGAACGGGTTAGTAAATGTGGATGTATCCGATTTGTTCTCCGCGATGTCGGTTGAAAACTTTGTCATTTCATGATCTCCAATACACGTTGCCAGAACTCGTCCTGGACCTTGCCCAGAGGCTTCTTCACCAAACACAAGCGCCGACCATTTGCTGCGCCGCCGATCCGGTCTGGCTCCGGATGGGGCGAACAGGCATTCGCCAGCGGCTTAACCGAAGGAAACTTTACCAGAATTGCACGAAGAACACTTGATCTCTCCTTCATTTAATCCGGCTTGACAAGCCGTCATCCGCGCTTCTTCTGAGCTAAAATCGTTTTTCTCACTTCAAGCAAATTCGGTTTCATCTCCCAACCTTCCTGGCATAACTCAAGAGCCCGGTTAATGGATGAAAGTGCCTTTTGTTGGTTGTTTTGCCGCTGTGCAAGCAGACTCTGATATAACCAAATTGTAGCCGCAATTTTCTTACCATCACTATTGGTGGCATCAAAATCCTTTTTACAGCGCTCGAGAACATCTCTTATTGCCTCCAGGTAGCCAAGGTCAAGCTCACACTGAGCCACTCCCAGGCGCACTCGCACCGTAGTTAGTGCCTTCGGTCCGGAGTGCTCTTCTCGAAGTGCCAGACAAGTCTTATAGTGTGCCATCGCAGCCTTGTAATCATGCAGGCACCGATGGTATTTGTCAATTGAAGAAGTCCATCGTCAGTGATTCTTGGTGGTAACTTAAGGACAAGTGCCTTTACTCCCTCTAGCCTGGATAGTTCTGCTAGATCATCGTCTACTAATCGAGGTACAGTTAACGCCAGGTCGCATTTAGTTCCTTCGCCCTCGAGAAGTCCGTCTACATATATCTTCAGGTCTCGGCGAGGCGTTACCATCAACTCTAATGATCGACCATTGACCCTTATATTTTCAGTCGGCGCTCTATGAATAAACAGGAAGACGCCAAGGAGGAACAGTCCAAGGGCGGAGGACACAGCCACAATCACTATTTTTGACACATTGGTGGATGATCCGTCTGCACTCTCTGGTATTGCCTGTGGTGGCTTTATAAGATTGCTCTCCTGGAGCGACGCCAGCCTCTCTTTAGCCTCACCAGCGGTTGGCCGCCGTGCCGGATTCTTCGCCATGAGCAATGTCACCAATTGCTCTAAAGTTTCACCGCGCTCTCTCAGCTCCTCACCAATTCGCGGCACAGGCTCCGACTGGTGAAGAAGCATAGTAGTCAATGCCGTTTCCGCTACAAACGGCGGACGCCCCGTCAAACACTCGTATAGAACACATCCTACCGAGTACATGTCTGACTTGTCAGTGATACGCTCCTCTCGGCTTTGCTCAGGGCTCATGTAGAGCGGACTTCCGACGATCACTCCTTGTTTCGTCAATGTCAAATTCACGTCGCCCTCACCGAGACGCTTAGCAATTCCGAAGTCGAGAACTTTCACTCTCACGTCTTGTTCCGAGCGAATCACCATGATGTTGCCAGGTTTGATGTCTCGATGAACGACGTTGGCTCGATGAGCGTACTCCAGAGCGCTGAGTAGCTGAATCATGATTTCGATGATCTCCTCGACCGAGATCCGTCGCTCCTCCTTCAAAAGTTGCTCCAGCGTGATGCCGTCCACGAGTTCGAGAGACATGTAGAGTTGATTGTTTTTCGAGCTACCGAGGTCGAAAATCGAAGCTATGTTCTCGTGTTTGAGAGAGCCTGCAGTGCGCGTCTCCTGCTGAAATCGCAAAGCGGAATGGTTCGCATTCAAAACCTTCAAGGCGACGTCCTTTTGTAAGTCGATGTTCTCGGCTTCTTATACGCAACCTACCGCGCCAGAGCCAAGGAAGCGTTTGATTCTGAATTTGCCGAAGACAACCTGCCCCGGCTGAAGCTCCCAGCCGGATTCCGAATTTAGTGACTGATTATCTGTGTCCATCCGGTCCGAGTACTCTTACTGTCATCGATATACCCATGCAGACGGTGCTACTTGATCACGTTGCCTTTGCTTTTAGCTCTCAATTCATCGAGTCTCGCCAGCGGTTCTTGTCCGTTTTTACGCAACGCGTCAGCTCGACCTCTGTAGTAGCTCGAGTCTTCGCCGTTCAGCTCGATTGCCGTGTTGAAATCTTCGATAGCCTCCTGATAATTGCCGATGGCGCTGTATGAATTGCCTCTAAGATAGAAGGCTTCGGCGCAATTTCCGCCGATGGAAATTGCTTTGGTCAGCGCCTCGATAGCCTTGTCATATTCAGCCATCTCACGAAATATTCGTCCCTTTCCAATCCAGGCCGCCTGGTCGCCACTGTTAAGTTGGCAAGCTCGTGTATAGTCTTGCAGGGCCTCTTCGAAGATCTTCGTAAGTTCATACAATTGTGCCCTACCAAGCACGGCTTTAGGATCGTTCGGATACTTTTGAACAAGCTCACTCATGTCATCCAGCGCACCGTTGAAGTCTCCAGTAGCTCTTCTCAGCTCGGCGCTCTTGTAGAGCAGTTGTGTTTGAGAGGGTCGGAGCTTGATGGCACTAATGATGTCCACTAGCGCGCCGCTCCAAATGCCTAACTCGCTTCTGGTAGCACTGCGAAGCACCAGTGCGTTGAAATCTTCAGGACTCCTATCCAGAATTGTTTTCAGATATTCCTCGGCTCTCAAGAATTGCCCTTTGTCATAGTCCGATTGAGCCTTGGCAAGAAGCTCAGCATCAGTGCCTCTTCGCGAAGACTCCGGCAACAAAAATCTGCGCTCACCGCCCCCGGATGGCAGCCTCACTCCCAAACCTGCTCTTGGTAGAGAGGTCGGTTCTGAAATGATAAATTCGACTGGCTCCGCACTGGATCTCGGCTCCAGAGTAGTTAACAGATTAAGCCCGATTCTTATTCCGACAAAGAGGATGAGTGCAGCGGTCACCGCAATAAAGACTTTGATCTTAGTGCTGGCCTGCATATGAAGCTTAACGAAGTTCTGCGAGACAGCCTCGCTCTCATTCCTTGCTGAATGCTTCGCTTGCACCGGCGCAACATCAACCTCAGGGCCTCGAATCTCCTTCAGAACCTCCTCGACTTGAGAGAAGGATTCGAACCTGTCTTCCGGTTGCTTAGCCAGACATCGGTAAACAAGCTCCTTGAGCGAAGCAGGTATGGGAGCCGCACCAGAGCCTTGCAATACCGGTATGGGATCGTTGGCATGACAGAGCGCGAGCTCCGATAAATTTTCAGCAAGATATGGTAATCGACCCTCTAAAGCCTCGAACATCACGCAACCGAAAGAGTAGATGTCGGAGCGCACATCCACCTGCCGGTGGAGAAACTGCTCCGGGCTCATGTAAGCCGGTGTACCGATTATGATATTGCCGGTGGTGGCGAGAAAAGGCGTGCCGGTTATCTTCGCGACACCAAAGTCCGCAACCTTGGCCTTCAGTACGCTCCCATCAACATATTCGATTAACACATTGCCAGGCTTCAGATCTCGATGTAGCACCCCCTGGCTATGCGCGTAACTCATAGCAGAACACACCTGAATGAAAATTCCTAGGAGATTTCTCAAACCGATTTTGCGGTTTCGTCTAATCAGTGTCGACAATGTTTCATCGCCGAGAAGCTCCATCACCATATACGGTTGAACTTCATCATTCAGAGCGAAATCGAGCGCACCGACGATGTTGGGATGTTTGAGCCTGCTTATTACCTTCGCTTCTTGTTGAAAACGCAAAACGGTCTGGCTGCTCGCCTGTGGACTCAAAATTTTAATCGCAACGTCTTTGAGGAGATGCTTATCGAAAGCAGCAAAAACACGGCTCGTAGCTCCACTCCCTATTAGTCGAGCGTTCTCATAACGCGTCGACAACGATTCTGGGAATTGGGTCTCTTGAATCATCGGCTACCTCTGGATTCAGAGAATACCGGATCGCTCATTCAAGCTTCTCTTTAAGGCGGTAGGCTTCAACAAGCCGCCGTTTTGACATACCCTGTATGGGCCCTGATTAAACCGCCAAAAGGATAACTGACTGCCGTTAGCGAGCTGCTTTCGCTGTCATGCCGACATCGCTAGACGAGAGGTTGTCCACAAATCGTTTCATACGTTCGAGTGCCTTCTTAATCAGTTCGCCATCAGTCGCGTAGCTCATGCGTACGTGACCTTCGCCGCCCAGACCGAACACGCCACCAGGTACGACAGCGACTTGCTCTTCATACAAGAGTCGTTCGGCAAACTGTTCGGAACTCAGTCCAGAAGAACGAATCGAGGGGAAGGCGTAAAACGAACCACCCGGCAGCGCGCAATCCAGCCCGATCGAATTACAACCATTGACGATAATATTGCGCCGTCGCCTGTATTCCTGGGCCATCGCAAGAGCGTCCTTCTCGGCTCGTCTGACCGCATCCAGAGCGGCTTTCTGACCTGGCGTCGGGGCCGACAACATGGTGTAAGAGTGAATCTTCATCATGGTGTTGAGAATTTCCGGAGGAGCACAGGCGTACCCGATTCGCCAACCGGTCATAGCATAAGTCTTGGAAAAACCGTTAAGGGTAATTGTCCGCTCAAAAGCACGAGGCAGCGCGGCAACCATCGTGTGCGTCCCATCGTAGGTGAGCCGATCGTAAATCTCATCGCTGATTATATAGAGACCATGGCGGCATGCAAAATCGACGATTTTCATGAGCGTCTCTTTTTCGAATACAGCCCCCGTAGGATTCGAGGGGTGCCCTATCAAGATCGCCTTGGTACGCGGCGTTACCAGGTCATCGAGGGCGCGGGTCGCCACCTGAAAGTTACTGGAAGAATTCGTCTCTACTGCCACCGGTACACCGCCAGCCAGGGACACGCACGGCTTGTAGGAAACAAAACAGGGTTCGGGAATCAGCACCTCATCGCCGATATCGAGCAACGCTCTTGCGGCAAGATCAAGTCCCTGTGCCACTCCAGTAGTGATAAGGATTTCGCCGTCCGGATTGTATTCAACCGCATAGCGCCTACGTATCAGCTTTGCCAACTCACGCCGCAATTCGATCAAACCGAGATTGGATGTATAAGTTGTCTGACCCTTCTCTATCGAGTAGATTGCCGCCTCTCGCGCTGTCCACGGTGTGGCGAAGTCAGGCTCACCAACGCCGAGGGAAATGACATTCTGCATCTGAGAGGCAATCTCGAAAAATTTACGAATGCCAGACTGCGGCAGCTGTGCGGCTGTCTTCGATAAGCCCTTCAAATCCGGGTCTTTGGCGTTGTCGGCAACACTCATCAGGGTGAAACAACCAGACGATTATCCGGCTCCAGCTCATGAAACAGCACATTATCCTCTTTGTACTTTCTCAAGAGAAACTGAGTATTCGTGCCGGAGACACCATCTATAGTCGCAATTTTCTCTGCCACGAAATTGGCCAGATCTTTCAACGTCGCCGCTTCAACCATGATGCTCAGGTCGCATCCACCGGACACCAGCCAGGCGCTCCTGACTTCGGGATGCCGCGCGATGCGCATCGCAATGGCGTCGAAGCCGACCTCGCGCGCCGGCACTACGGTGATATCCACAAAAGCGACTATCTTGTCGACGCCGGCTTTCTCCCAATCCACCGTTGTGGAATAATGTTTGATTATGCCGTCGTTTTCGAGGCGCTCAATCCCTGCTTTGACATCCTGGACCGATTCTCCGATCATCGAAGCAATCGACTCTGCTGTAGTGCGTGAGTCGTGCTGCAGAATTTGAAGTATCTCGCGCGATTTCTCGGTGTTCATATAGAGAAGCAGTTTAGCACAACGGAAAAGGCGGTTTTTTTGGCGCTTTACCCTCAGGGGTGCAGCGTTTTTCAGTTGGCAGCGCGAAATTTCTCCATAGAGCCATGATTATGCCCTGGTGTAACAGCGTTTCACCTTTGGACCAGTCATAAAGAAACAGTTAAAGTTGACACTTGTCAAGCATCCGGGTCATTATGATATTCGAGCTATCGTCTAAATTGTTGATGCTATCCATCAGTTTTTCAAATAGAGTAGATATGAAAAAACTGAGTGTTATCTTCCAAATTACCCATGCCGACTAACAAGCCGAGCCTTAAGGGCAAGTTGCCGACTGAGCTGAAAGTCATGGAAAGACTGGCGCTGGTCGAGCAATTCTTGGCTAAGCTAAAAGTCGACTTCGAAGCGGCCGGATTTCGTCGCAATCGCCTCGTCAATGATGGTATCGCGGACGGTTTGAATTTAGTGTCCAACGCCGTCGAATTGCTGGCGGAGGAAAGCTACGAAGATGCCGATCGAATCTGCCGTGTGGCCTGGATTCGAGCGCACTTCGCCCGCGCCATATTCGATGCGGAGATGACGGAGCACTTCCTCGGCGAGGGAGTTTTTCTAGAGCTGGATGACGGAGGCACGACCGATTGGCGCACTTTCGCGTCGGAAGAGCTTGCTGAGTTGCAGGAAGAGATAGTTAATTTGAGAAAACAGATCAAAGATCGAAGCGCCAAACGAGGAAAGAAGTGATAGACGACGTCGCCAAACTTTTGTCGAAGTGGCTCTCGGGACAACGGTCTAACAAGCTGATGTCGACCGTCGTCGAAGCGATGACGGAAGCGCGCCAGAAGGTCCGTGCCAGTGACAGTCCGTTCAAATCGCTGGCTCGAAAATGCATAGACAGGGCTGAAGATGCTTATCAGGAAGCTATCTACCAGCTCAAGGATGGAGAGCCGAAACTTTGTTTTCAGCACTGCAAACAGGGACTGAAATACATCAGTATGGCAATGCTGCATCTAAGCGATCTCAATGGCAATGCCACGACCTTCGCCATTGAGCAGGGAGGCGCCGACGAGAGCATCATCGATCTGTCCAAGGCAATCGCAGCCTTCAAGACGAGTGTGGAGTACACCAACTGCGAAGTGACCGTGGAGATGAAGGAAAGGCTGAAGGAATCGGTGAGACTATTCTTCCTGGCAGTCTCCTTCGTCGAGCGTGAGGACGACAACGAAGCGAAGCGATGTGCTCATGGCGGACTCCTCTATGTTTACCTGCTGAGCAAAGAGTCGGAAGAGAAGCTGCAGAGCAATGCAGTCGATGCCGAGGCTTTGGAGCGCTGCCACGGCTCAGCAATCAGTCGCATCGTCTCCTTGATTGATGAGCTCAGCGACACCAACAGCACGCTTCAGGAAGCTTCAGTCGAATCTCATGGGCGGATCAAACTCTATCTCGACGCGGCACGGCGGACCGTTGACCGCTGCATTAGTGCTTATCTAGACAATGAAAGCGATGCTTTGAGTCAGCTTGCCAAAGCAGGAATGATGGAGCTTCGCATGGCAAGACGTCTGATTGAATACGCTAAATATCCGACCAGCACGGCGGAGCCGGAAGAAGAGCCAATCGAAGAAGTCGACCAGCCAACCGACAACTTCAGAGGAAGGGTGGCACGATTGCAAAGGCTCTTGCGCGATGAAGATGAAGAGGTCGCAGTCGTCAGACGGTTGGGCGTGGTCAATACGTATTACAGCAGGGCCCGCGCGCTCTTCGCCTCTGGCGAGTTGTCCGAAGCGGAGCGCTACGCGCGCTCTGCGCATCTCGACATTGATTTCGCGCGGCAGCTCCTTCTAGACAAGCACGCCACCTATTCCGATTTGATCTAACTCATTTGCAAAATAGATTTGGATAAACAATTGGGCGACTTTGTGGTTAACTATGAGCTTCCGCCTGGTACCAGGAGTTGCAGTTCTATGAATATGAATTCGCGCGCGCTCATGACTGACTCGAGTACTGTCGAAAAGTGCAACGCTTTTCGGGTCTCCTATGCAACTTCGCGGTTGGCAATTATGAGGCTGCTCGCCACCACGGTCGCGCTGTTCGGGCTTAATGACACGGCGGTCGCATACGATAATCTGTGGCGACAACATACCGACAAAGCCAATGATTTGCAAAGTTCCGGGCAGCTCGAAAAAGCCATGAAGGAGTTCAATTTCGCTCTTGACTCGGCTGTCGCCATCAAGGCTGAAGATGACCTTGTCGCGCAGAGCTACCATAACATCGCCAGGTTGTATAAGCGCCAGCACAAATACAAAGAGGCGGAAGAATTTCTTCGCAAAGCGCTGGCACTGCGAGAGCAATCGTTACGGCCCGATGCCGAGCCGCTGTTGCGAAATCTCGAAGACCTTTGCTGGACGCTCTATGATGAGCGTAAGCTCGACTCGCTCAAGCCGCTTGCGACAAGATTGATATCCCTGCGAGAGGGTCAAACCAATCAAGATTATGAAAACGTGGAGCGCTATATTTCTCTCATGGGTAGAGTTTGCGCCGACCGAAAACAGTACCTCGAAGCGCAAGAGTATCTCGAGCGTGCGATAGAGAAGCGAAAGAAAGCATACGGATCAAAAGGTCTGCCGGTCGCAGACGGTTACGATGCGATCGCAAGAATTAAGAGAGATCAGCACCTGTACGCAGAATCTAGAAGTTGGTACGAGAAGGCGCTTGCAGTCAGAAAAACTGCTCTTGGTTTGGAACATCTTCAAACGCTGAGAAACATGGATGAAATAGCTAGCCTATACCAGCGAGAGCACCGGTATGAAAAGGCAAAAGCGATTTACAAAGAAATTCTGGCGACCAAAGAGCGCATGTTTTCCGATGACAAATTAGAACTGGCTCGAGCACACAACGATCTGATCCGCGTTTGCATGGACAATTTCCAAACGAAAGAAGCAATTCCTCTGATCGAGAAGGAATTGACACTACTCAAAGAAGCCGTAGGTGACAACAACTTGGAGCTGGCCGAAACATACGATCGCCTATCTCACGCACATGAGCGAGAGCATGAATTCATCAAAGCGATCGAAGACGCAGACAACGCGCTCGAGATTCGCAAAAAAGCACTCGGTGACAAAAACATCGAAGTAGCACATAACTTGAAGCGTATTTCTCGCCTGCACCAACAGAACGGTAACCATCAACTCGCCTCGCTTTATCTCAAACGCGAGATGTCGATCCTTAAATCGCTACTGGGTGGAGAGCATCCCGAGTATCGAAGAGAAAAGGAAGACGAGACTTCACTGCATTCACGCCTGGAAAAAGCATCGAAGTCCCACGAGACTCGGAAGTAACACGAGAGAAAAAAGGAGAGGCGAACCTCTCCTCATTCGTGTTTACTGCGAGCATTGGGAATTTACGAAAGCGACTCGTCTCATGGAGATGACCAGACCCTCTAATTCTCCAGATGCGCTCGTTGGGTGTTATCACGGCTTGGCGCTGTCCAATTTGAAGGAAAACAAGATCGAAGATGCAATCGTCAACGAGCGTAAGCGATCGTAACTGCGCTTGTACAAGCTTCCAGGACTATTGCCCGAGCTTAACAAGCAATTGAAGCAAATGATCGGTCGCTAACGAAAACAATGCTTCCGCCAATGGTACCACCGAAGGATCCTTATCAGCAGCATTGCCGTAAGTCTTGAGGAGATGTATAACGGTCCTATGGAGCTTGATAAGGGACAACAAGAACAAGAGCAAGTCGACGCTTCCAGCCCCAATGAAAGCGGTCCACCCAGCCTCGGGTTTACAGAGGAAAACTTCCCTCTCGATCGCTATGAGCCAGTAAAGATAATTGGTAAAGGTACGGTCGGTACTGTTTATCTTTGCCTCGACAGAAGGCTTCTTCACAAGAAAGTGGCAGTAAAACTGCTGCGAGGAGTTTTCGAAGAACAACTGGTTTCGTTCAATCAGGAAGCCCGTGCCACAAGCCGTCTCAATCACAGGAATATTATCGCGGTATACGATTTTGGTGTCACCAGCGGTGGCGTACCCTTCATGGCAATGGAGTATGCAGACGGCGTCACCCTGGACAAGTTGATTCACCAAGACGGTCCGCTAGACCAGGACAAAGCTATAAAAATCATCGCGGCTCTAGCTGATGCGTTGTCTTACGCTCACAGTCGTGGAATTTTTCACAGAGACATCAAGACATCCAATATTCTTCTAGTAGACAGCGGAAGCAAACTTCCAGACGTTCGCTTGATCGATTTCGGAGTTGCCGCCATACAGCACACAAAAGGTGAAAGCTTCAAGGTCCAGGGGCGAACTATTGTAGGAACACCACAATACATGAGCCCGGATCAGTGCTACGGCATGAGCTATGACGAGCGTTCAGAGATATACTCGTTAGGATGTGTGATGTTCGAGCTTTTGACCGGCAAGCCTCCATTCCGAGGAGACACGGCGTTGGAGATCATCGCCATGCACGCGAAGGAACCGCCTCCTTCTCTCTCGGCGCGTCATGGTAGCATCTCATTCAATAACGCACTCGAGTCTATAGTCGCAAAGTGTCTGGCAAAAAATCGCGAAGATCGCTACTCCAGCATGCTGAGCCTGAAAGCGGATCTGGACAGCATCATCGAGCGAGACTATTCCATAACAGTCGACGGTGTGCCTCTGGACGCACAAACTGGAAAGTCTCACGATCGCGATCCGATTTTGAGCGCCATAATGGTCTCTCTAGTCTGTTTCTCTCTGGCGAGTTGGCTGCTGTACATACAGCTAGAACGAGTCTTAGCGACGAAGAACGTAACCGCATCGGTTAATTCGTCACAGAGGAAGGTCGACCTTACTCTGCCAACACTGGATGAGTACGGCGCAGACTCAGAAAAACCATTTATCCGGTCCTATCGCTTCGGAAGATTGATGATGGAAGCAGTCCATCCAATCAACGATGAAGACTTGAAAAAGCTTGCTACCGAGCGTAATATCAACGAGCTGAAGTTACAAGCTCCGAATCTGACCGGAAGCGGCTTTCGCTTTTTGTCATCAGCCTCTCTGGTCCGGCTGGTAATAAAGGACGCGAAGCTTTCTGATGATTGCTTTAAGAGCATCGCCACCCTGAAAGACCTGCGGTCTGTAGAATTTGTCGATTGCGCCGGTATCACGCATGATGGCATCCAGAATCTAACGAATCTGGGATTAAACACTCTAACCGTCAGGGGTTGTGCTCTCACCAACGAAGACCTGCTGGCAATCGGCGAGATCGCCTCTTTGGCGGCTCTGGACTTCTCGAATAACAAAAAGATTTCTCAAGATGCTCTCGCTCGACTGAGCGAATCCAACGCGCTCACCACTTTCTCGATCTCACCCGAGCAGATGGCAGAGGGCTGCTATGAAACTTTGGCCCAGTTCAAAAAGCTACAAACGTTGACCATCTCAGGAGAAAAGCCGATAGATGATACCAACCTCGTGCTGCTGAGAGCGCTGCCGGAACTCAATCGAATTGTCTTCGTAGGCTCATGCCTTCCGGCGAAAAGCATGCCAATCTTGCTGACGTTTCCATCACTCCAATGCCTTGAGTTGCACGGCAAAGATTTCTCGGACGAACATCTGGCCATGCTCACCGGATTGAAGATCAGCACTCTAATTCTAAGCAAGTGCTCCATTACCGACAACGGACTCGCTCACGTAGTGAAGATGCCGAGACTGCAGCGCGTTAATCTCAAACACTGTGATGCCGTCACCTTTGCTTGTATTAACGAACTGTCCAAGCGCCTACCCGGCTGTGACATCGTTGTTTTCTAACGTCATACATTGCTCGCGGTATACTGACGCTCACACGCACGTCGTCCTCAGGCTCCGAATCGACTGGTTCATGAACAGTTATTGTTCCGACGGCTGGATGAACGATTGCCAAACGTACTCAGCAGCGGGCTGGAGAACAATAGGCGACCTACTCATCAGCGAGCAAAGAGGAGGTTATTCACCAGCGGCTTCTTCTAAGCGCTTGAGCATTCGGCCACCGTCTTCAAGCCAGGATTCGAGAGCTGAATTGTCTGTTGCATCAGTCGAGACTGCAGAACCGCGATGATCGTAGTAAGTAGTCGATCTCTGAACGATCTCACCACCATCATCGTACATTGTCAGATCCGCGGCCGTTTGTACGCCTGTTGGATTGTACTGAATGATCTCGCGTCTTAGCAGATTACTTTCTGGTCCGTATCTATGCGTCTCTTCGAGGAACGGTCCACCGGATGCATGGTAGAGAATCTTCGTATATTTGTAGACGACGCCGGAGCTTCCAAAGTAAAAGAGTTCGGTCAATGCACGCTGCCCATCCTTTAACCACCGAACCTGCTCACGCTGGACCAACTTTCCTGTTTTAGGATCCATTGTGTGGTTGATCGTCACAGATGGAACACAACTTTGCTTGTAGTCTGTCTGTCCTTGGGAAAGTGTCCTTATACCAACACTTTCTCTCTGCACTGTTCTAATGAGCTCACCATCAGGACTTATGACAATCACAGTCTCAGTCGAGCGGTCTTCGAAATAAACAATCTCCTTCGTCATCGAATTGCCGTCGGGAAGGGTGCACGCTTCAAAGATGCGAACCACATCGCCATTGTCAGGACTGAAATCGGTCTCTGACCGACTGTTCTTACCGCGTTTCACAATCCGAACGAGATTCTGCTGTTCGTTGTAGACCTTCTCAACAAAATAGCCGACCTTCCGATCGCTGGTCAGCACGTGATACGTGGTCTTGCCATTGAGATCAATGCGAGTGCCAACATCAATCTCGTCCCATTCTTCAGGGTCGAGACCAGCAAGCCGATCGTCGTTGGACGTATTTTGCATGCGGGCTACCTTAGAAGCGTCCTTCAGAAAAAGAAGGCACGGAAGAGCTGACAGACGAGTCTGCACATCGAGAGCGGTTGATTCTGTTACTAATAAAGGAGAAAGTTGTTTGAAACTTCTCAGGGGCGTTTCCAAGAATATTACCAAATAGCAATAGATGTCAAGTAAAATTAACCGCTCAGGTTCTGCCAATTGGAGCATTTCAATCATGGTGGCAACTGCAGAAATGCTCGTCACTCAAGGGATCACTAGCGGTTTGTTTCGCGGCAATCGATCGTCTGTTAGGAGTCTCAATCGAGATAGAGGTTCAAATCCTGACCGACCGTTTCAAACCTGACTTATTGAATCTGTCGGTCTGTATAATCTCTGCTAAAATCCGGATGAGGTCGGGCTGCACAGTGCCGGCCGAACAATTTTCAGAACAGGCAAGATGAGCCACGATCAACGACTCGATGACTATAGATAGTAAGCTTAACCAGCGGTTGTGCCTCGTGAACGCTGCTCTGTTTTCTCTCACATCAGTTTTTCCATGCTCCGCTAGTGTAGAACCCAACTGGCGAACACTCGGGAAGCAAGCAAACATTCGCCTCTTCGAGAAGCGTTACCGCGATTCAATCGAGGGATTCCAAAAAGCGATAGCTGCTTTGCCGCCTGCCGAAAACCGCGATGACGTCAAGCTTGATCTATTGCTCTCTCAAGCCGAGGCATATCGTCTCTGGGGGCGTTACAACGAATGCCTTGGCGTACTGGAAGACGTAAAAAGAGAACTACCGACCGGAGTAGCAAAAGATCCAACACTGGCAGCACGCTATTGGCGTCGGCGCGCCGATTTGTTGATCAGTCTCAAACAATACAACGAAGCCGTCGAAGCCTTCAGACAACAGCTTATTGTAATTCTGAAATTTTTCCATCCAACCAGCGAGCATTTCCTATATGTATCCGAGGAGCTTTGCAACAAGCTCATCTTCGCCAATCAGCCCAAACTTCTTGCTGAATTTCTCAAGAAGGATGTTCTCAATCGAATACCGCAGGAAGGTGGGTTTCGAAAAACAGTCGAAGACCGATTCATCAAATCGTTCGACGCGATCCGAGCAGAATCCTGGCTTTTGACCAACCAGGGACATCTGAGCAAAGCGAAGCAACTGTTATTCACCTTACAAGACATAGAGCCGTACAAAAAAGACATCGCGGCTCGTTGGCTGAATTGGATATCTACCTGCAGCTCTCATAACGAACGCGGTCAGCTTACCGATGATGTTTCTGATCGCCTTTTAGCATTGGTCAAATATTTCAAAGCGCATCCAACTGTCGAAAATCTGCACCAGAAGGTCATTTGCCACGAGGCGCTCGAGTACATGTACCGGGAGACTAGACAAGTAGAACTGGAAGAGTTGCAGAAAAATGCCTTGATCGGGGCAATCGAAGAGCTACTTCCGAACAACGCGTCCAGTCAAGAGCGGATTGTTTTGCTGGCTAAGTTGAATACGCTTTCGTCGACAGAAATACGAGTTGATCTGAAAAGTCCGCTGGCATTGAGTCTAATGAGGCGATCCGTAAAGTATTCAGAGATGCCTGCACAGGGGATAGACAGCAGCAACCTCAAGGCGTACCTGGGCTTTCATGTTATGGGAAGAATCAGGCTCGCTCGGCACTGCGGAAGAATGGGTCTCTTCACAGAAGCGGAGAACTCGATAGCAAGTATCGATCGAAATGCTATCGCCGTGTCACCTTTACGTGTCGATGATACGCATATAAAACTGGCGGAATTCTACATCGACCGCGGCAAATTTAAAGATGCAGAGCGGCATATACGCGAGACTGAGGCGACCACAAAATCACTAGGCACGATGGCGAAATTGCAGGAGCTGAAGGAGCTTCTTGCCAAAGAAAAACTGCGTTACTAAATTCGCGTAGGCAAAACTTTAGACGAATCGAGTGAAAACCCCAAAGATGTCACAACGTTGACAATCTGCTCAAGCGCTAACCCAGTGCCAATCCGCCTGTTGATGTTTCCTTATACTTCTCATTCATATCGAGACCGGTCTGCTTCATAACCGATAGAGCTTTGTCCAGACTGATCAGATGGTTGCCATCAGACGCCAGCGATAGTGCAGCCGCATTGAGTGCCTTCACGGCGCCCATGGCATTGCGCTCGATGCACGGTACTTGCACCAATCCCATTATTGGATCGCAAGTCATTCCAAGGTGGTGCTCAATACCTATCTCGGCAGCTTGCTCGAGTTGCATAGCACTGCCTCCCAGCATGGCCACAGCGCCTGCTGCAGCCATAGCACAGGATGTGCCGACTTCGCCCTGACAGCCGACTTCGGCGCCGCTAATCGAAGCATGGACTTTAACGAGTGCACCAATAACGGAAGCGACAATTAATCCGTTTTGCAAAGTTTCACGAGAGAGGTTTTGTGATTCTTTGAGAGTTCTCCACACTGCTGGAATTAGCCCAGAAGAACCGTTGGTCGGAGCGGTCACGACCTTCCCTCCGGCCGCGTTCTCTTCGTTAACCGCCATGGCATAGACCGACGGTCGAAGATCGTTATGTGCCCACGCAAGAGGGCTATCGGCCTCGAGCTTGCTGTACAGTGCCTTAGCCCGCCGTTTTACATTCAGTCCGCCTGGAAGAATTCCTTCGGTATTCAGACCTCTTGCGATACAGTCATCCATCGTGTCGAGAATCTCGTCAAGGCGTTTTCTCAGCTCCTTTTCTTTCAATCCTCGCGCCGCCTGATTGGCAATCACGACCTGCCAAGGTGAGAGATTGTTTTTAGAACACTGATCGACATACTCTTGCGCGGTATTGTAAGGATGTGGCAGCGCACACTCGTCCTTCGCTTGGAAGCTCGACGGTATGCGCTTGCCTTGCACAGGATCGTATCGTTCAACAAAGCCACCACCAACAGATAACCACACATCGCGGATTATCGACGCATCATTCTGATGAAGCAAGAATCGCATGGTATTTGGATGCGGCAGAGGCGCATCATCCATGGTCCAACCGAGAAAACGAATGTCGACTTCCGGTTGGCAAGCAACCCGCGTCTTTCCACCGACAATGAGGAACGGCTGTTTCTCTAAGTCCGGCTTTGCCCGCCACACTTCGTCAGGATAAGCCTCCTTGGGATTCAATCCGGTGAGACCGGCACAAATCGCACCATCGGTAGCATGTCCTTTTCCAGTCGCAGACAAGCTTCCGTAAAGTTCTACCGTGATTCTCCACTCGGAACTTGCATCTATGATGTTATGTAGAGGTGCGTACTCTTCGAGGGTTTTACTGAACTCGAGGGCAGCTACCATAGGCCCGACCGTGTGAGAACTGGACGGTCCAATACCAATCTTGAACATATCTAGGGGGCTGATGAGATCGGCACGGAGCAAATTCATGGCGCTACGACACAGGCAAAGTTAGTGATATTAGGGCAAACTGTCACCGAAAGGGTCCGTCCGAAAAAAGGCAGGGTACGTCGAGAGTATAACGCCTAATCAGAGCATGCGCCACTCACGATATTGATGGAATTAATCAAAATTTTTAGAGGACCATGTCCAATTTTCATGGTGTGCGAATACACACAGCTATGGCGATTGGGGTGAACAAAATTGATGAAAGCAGAATGCGGTAAATCTGCCTTGGCTAAGACTACGGAATACGTACCCTTACCGTTCAGATACATCAACGTGAAACTGATCGGGCATGGCGCGACGAGCGTTGTGTTGAGAGCGCACGACTCATTTCTCGACAAAGACGTCGCAATAAAGTATATGAAGTCGGAGCTCACCGATAACGCGAGCGTCCGACGCTTTCAGCAAGAAGCAAAAATGATGTCTTCATTTAACATCATGCATTTGCCTATGGTGCTCGATTTTGGTCTGACCGACTGTGGACGCCCATTCATGGTGATGGAATTGGTGGAAGGAAAATCGCTTAAAGAAATCATCAGAGACCGTGGACCTTTACCTGTCGATCTTTCAATCGAGATCATGCTTCAGCTGCTAACCGCTATTACGCATGCACATGAGCGTGGAATAGTTCATCGCGATCTCAAATCCCAAAACGTTATGATCACCTGGACCGAAGATAAACAACCGCTGGTCAAGTTGGTCGACTTTGGTTTGGCTAAATCAACAGTAGACTATGGTTTTATCACATCCATTGGTGTGGCCGTTGGAACTCCGCTATACATGAGCCCGGAGCAGGCATGCGGAAAAACGACCGACGAAAGGAGCGACATTTACTCGCTGGGATGCGTCTTCTTCGAGATGCTGACAGGCTTCACTCCATTCCAGAGAGAAACCATCACTCGTACTATCAATGCGCACATCTCCGAACCTGCACCGAAATTACGTTCGCTTCGGTCGTTGTCAACCCCGCTTTACTCCGAACTTGAATGCATCATCAAAAAGATGCTGGAGAAAAACCCAAGCAATCGGTACAAAAATGCAAAATCGATTGCCGAGGAGCTGGAAAGTCTGTTCCCCAGTTGTGTCGAGAGCACCGATCAATGCACAGAACAGTACACAGCCGTGCAGCCCCCCACAATGGTGACTTCGGCTGCTGCGGAGCCGAAAGCGCCATCTCCCAAGCTTCGTCCCCTGACTATACTGATACTGAGTTTGGTGACCATCATACTGTTGTCGACAACGATCTGCTCCGCCTTGGACGCATGCGAACCGCAATCAACAAATAGCGTACCGACATTTCACCAGGACGGATACAACCTCGTGCCACGATCGCACCGAGATAAATTTCACATCGCCAACAAGACAGCATATGCATTACCAACCGCCAATGACAAGGATTTGCATTTCTTGAACGACTTCAAGAAATAAACCACGTGCATCTAGTAGCCACCGAAATAAAAGGAGCAGGCATAAATGAATTTTCGAATCTCAACATTGAGTCGCTGGATCTGGACGCTCTTACAATCGATCAATCAGGTTTTGACGCAATCGGAAAAATGCAAAAACTCGCAGCCCTGCGCCTTGATTATCAAAAATACCTATCAGGATCGAAACTCGCGACGCTGAAGAATTGCAAGCAGCTCGCGACGCTGAGCGTGTCGAATACCTATCTCAGCCAGCAATCACAGAAGGAGATTTCCGCTCTTGCGCAATTAACAGAGCTAAATCTCGATGGCGTAATCGGTTTGACAGATGAGACCTTAAGACTATTTCAGGGCAGTCTTCCCAGACTTCAAAGCTTGTCGATGAGGGCCGGAGGTAGATTCTTCGAAAAGTTGGCGAGTACACTTTTCAGACCAAAGCACAGTCCGCTCTGTCTAAAACAATGCCATCAAACAATTCAAAGCAGCTCGACCTGACGTTACCGTGCGAATCTAAACAAAACCAATCAAGCTATTTCATTTCGGCAGCGACGAACCAACGTTGTCAGCCTGTCGACTGGCCACTGCTTCATCGCGGTCCTGAATGGCGCTTTCGTCCAGACCTTCGGAGCTGTTGAGGTTGAGATGCACGAATACCTTTCGTAACAAGCCTTGCAGATCGTCAATGTAAGTAAATACAACCGGTATCACAATCAGTGTCAACAAAGTCGATGTAACCAGTCCGCCTATCACGGCAATCGCCATTGGCGCTCGAGCTTCTGAACCCGCACCAATCCGGACTGCGATAGGAAGCATACCGGCGACCATCGCAACTGTCGTCATCAGGATTGGTCGCATCCTCGCTTCACCCGCTTCCATGATCGCGTGCCAGCGACTCTTCCCGCTGTGTTGCGCCATCAAACAATATTCAACAAGAAGAATAGCGTTCTTCGTGACAAGACCCATAAGCATGACGATGCCGATGAGCGCATAAAACCCGAGCGAATCACCAGTAATACACAGAGCGATCAGCGCTCCGCCAAGAGCCAGCGGCAGCGACATCATGATTGTCAGCGGATGCAAAAAGCTTCCGAATAGAAGCACTAAAACGGCGTAAATCAGCAACACTCCGACTGTGAGAGCCCAGGCAAACCCAGAGAAAATATCGCGCTGAATTTCGACATCGCCGACCGGAATGCTTCGCACTGCTTTCGGCATCTCTTTCCAGGCAGGAAGGCTCTGCACCTTTTTCAAGGCTTCGCCTAAAGGAAGCCCGTTGGCAAGACTGGCATCAATCGTGACTTGCCGATAACGATCGTACCTGTCGATTTGAGCCTCACCTGATGCAAATCGAATTTCGGCGACGGTCGAGAGCGGTACGAGCGAACCATCGTTGGAGACTACTCTGAGATTTCTAACAGTATGAATGTCCTCTCGATGAACTGGATCGATTTGCACTCGGATATTGATCTGTCGCTCCGGCAAGTTGAACTTGGGTAGATTCCGATCGATATCGCCCAGGGTCGCAATCAAAGCCGTGCGAGCAATAGTCTCAACAGAAATTCCTTGCTCCGCGGCTCTCTCGAAGTTAGGGTAGACTTGAATCTCCGGGCGCTCCAGAGCAGCCGTAGAGACAATGTCGTTGATTCCTGGAATGCTCCTCATTTCATCACAGATTTTCTCGGAAAAGCGTCTCAGGGCCTGCGTATCGTTGCCGGCCAGGGTAAGCTTCAACTTTCCGGTGATCCCGCCACGAGCCTCGAAGCTCAGCCTGGGACCAGCAACCGCGTTGAGCTTTGCTCTTATGGTTTCCTCGAACTCCTGCTGAGAAATTTTGCGTTTGTCTCGCGGTTTTAGTGATACATAGATGGTCCCTTTGTGCACTTCTCCGGCAATAGCGGCGCTCCGACGATTAGCTGCAGTTCCCGCACCAATCTGAGCAAAAACAGAGGCAACATCGGGGTCTTTCAACAGCACCTCCGTGAGTTTAGAAACAGCAATTCTTGTTGCAGGAAGTTGTGTTCCTGGTGGCATTTCGACGCTGATAATACTTTCGCCACGATCGACATTGCCTATAACAGAGGTCGGCATCATGCGAAACAGTGCAATGCTGACAATGAAGAATAGGGTTCCGACGGCCACTGTTTTGAATCGATTCTTTAGAGACCAATTCAAAAGTCGATCGTACAAATTGAGCATGACCTTGTTGCCATGCGACTCTTTGATTGGTACGAGTAGATAGGCGGCCATGAGCGGTGTCAGCATCCGCGCCACCACAAGAGAGAAGAAGACCGCTGCTGCCACTGTAAAACCAAACTGGCAAAGGAATTTGCCCGGGATGCCTCCCATAAATGCGACCGGGACAAACACGACGATAATAGTCATCGTCGTAGCGACCACGGCCAGTCCGATCTCGTCTGCCGCGTCGAAAGAAGCTTGAAACGGGGACTTACCCATACTCATATGTCGGACGATGTTCTCAATTTCTACGATGGCATCGTCCACCAATACTCCGATTACGAGAGCCAGGCCCAGGAGAGACATGTTGTTCATCGTGAAGCCGGCGATCTTCATGACGGCGAACGTCGGTATCAATGAAAGCGGCATGGCTAGAGAAGAGATTACGGCAGAACGCCAGTCCTTAAGGAAGAGCCAAACCACAAACACAGCCAGACCACCGCCAATGAGTAGCGAATCGAGAGCGGCATGGTAAGAGTGGTGAACGAAGATTGTCTGGCTTCTAATTTTTTTGATTTTGAGATCGGGTGGAAGGGTCTTTTCGAGCAACTCCAACTTTTTGTCGACCGCTTCCTCGACATTGACCATGTTGGCGCCGCTGCTTCGAACTATCGAAAAGGCGACTACCGGCTTATTGTCGATCATCGCCATCTGGCGCTGATCGGATGACGCGTCTTCGATGGTGCCCAGGGTATCGAGACGAGCCCAGCGATCTCCTGCAAGTGCAATCCTGGTTGCAGCCAGCTTTTCAGCAGATGGCGCACTACCGAGCGTTCGCACGGACTCTTCCTGAGAACCTATTTCCCCTCGTCCACCAGGCAGATTGGTGTTGACACCTCGAACCTGCAGACTGACCATGTCGGCTGTTATTCCAAGAGACTCCAGCCGTGCCGGATTGAGGTTGACGCGAATCTCGCGATCGACTCCGCCGGCGCGCTCGACCTGACCCACACCTTTGATACCGAGCAAAGCACGTGAGATCTCATTGTCAGTGATCCAGCTCAACTCTTCCACGGTGCGCTTGTCAGACGAGACCGAATATGTGACGAACGGACCACCGACGAAATCAAGCCGCTGAACGATCGGCTCGTCGATTCCGGGAGGAAGTTGGGTTCGGATCTTGGCGACCTCATTTCGAACATCATTGACTGCGCGGTCAGCGTTGGTCTCCAGTTCGAATTCAATTGTCGTCGCAGATACGCCTTCGTTGACCTTGGAGACAATGTGTTTGACATTGCCTATTCCAGCGACCGCATCTTCGATTTTCCGGGTCACTTGCGATTCCAATTCCGGTGGTGCAGCACCAACCTGATTGACGGTGATTGAAACAATTGGAATGTCGATGTTTGGAGACTCGTCGATACCGAGTTGGAAAAAACAGGCGATACCGGCTACAGTCATCGCCAGAAAAAGGACGAGAACTGGAACAGGATTTTTTATAGACCAGGCCGAGATGTACCTTAGATTCATTGCCCCTTCTTCTCCAGCCGGACAATGTCGCCATCTTTCAGGAAGCCACTGCCTGTAGTGACGACTTCCTCACCGGGTCGAAGTCCTTCCGTCACTTCAATGAAGTTGCCGGCTCGTTCTCCTAGCTTTAACTCTCGGGAAAAGGCTCTGTCCTTATCGAGCACATAGGCTATCTTGCGTCCGTCCTTATCAATCACCGATATTGAAGGCACGACAAGTGCCGTAACTTCACCGAGATCGACGAGACCACTCACAAACATCCCTGGTCTCACACCGCTTCTGGCATCATATATGATATCAACCCGTACAGTCGCGAGCCTGGTGTTCGCGTCGACAAGCGGACTAATTTCGCGGATCTTGCCCAAGAGATTGTCGCAACCGGCGCCCTCGAACTTGACCTGTTGCCCACGGCTCAGACTGCGAAGGTCTTGTTCCGGCACCTGTGCCCGTATTTCAAAGCGATTGTCACGCACCATGTGAAAGAGATCTTCGTTGGCCGCTGTGACATCACCAATATGCGCAAGCCTTTTCGTGATCAAGCCACTAGCCGGCGCCCGAATCACCGTTTGGGCGAGCTGCGCCTCCAGTTGCTTAACGCTCGCTTGTGTCTCGGCGATATCAGCATGGGCCATATCAATGTCCTGCTTCATGCCACCTTCGAGTGCTAGCTTCAGGTTTTCCGTTGCTTGAGTTTTCGCAAACAGAGCCGCTTCCAGGCGCTCCAGAGCGTTGCGATGATCGGCATCAGCCGTCGCCTCTTGCGTCTCCCTATTATCAAGGTCTTCAGTGGAGACAGCGCCTTCCTTCCTTAGCGCCCGATATCGAACCGTACTGAGCCTAGCGTTACGAAGATTGGCCTTTGCTCTTACGACGTTGGCCTCCTCTTGTGATACCACGGCCGATGCCTGTGCCACAATCGCTTTGATGCGGTTGATATCCATCGGACGATTGGGCTGTTTGGTTTTATCAAGATTGATCAAAGCTCGCTTTAGTCGCGCTTTTTCTCTGAGGAGTTGCGCATTGATAACGGACGAGTTGAGTCTAGCGAGGACTTCGCCTTTCTGGACGTTGTCGCCTTCTTCGATTGTGACCGACTCAATTCTGAGCCCACCGACTTCAGCGCCTATGGTGAGCGGGTCCCAGGCCCAGACGGTACCGGAGAGCTTCAACGTCCGATGCACAGGCTTCATCACGATCGGCTCAACTGCTACGGTGAGCACGGCCTGGTCGCCATCATCCTTGATCGGTTTCGAAAAATTTTGAAATATGCGAATCCCGAGAAGGACGACGACAACAATGGTCGTAACAAGCAACAAGACCTTCCAATTCGCTTTTCCGAACGAGACCATTCTACTCCTCGCACCGTCCGAGTTGGAATCGTCCAATGTGTTTGTATTATCTTTCCTGGGGGTCAGCTGTCGCATGGTTTCCTCTGAATCGTGGTTTCAAATTGAATCAAAAACGAGCATTGGTTCAGGCCTCAAAGTCCAGATAGCGATGCAAGTTCGGCCGCTCAGAATCGCTCATGATTCCCGCAAAAACGAGAGCCAAAACTTGCGAGGCAAGCGACTCGAAAGTCTGACCATGCCTTGCAAAATACGTAGTGAAGATCGAGCCATACAGAAGATTGGAAATTGTCTGCGTTACCTCATCCTCATTTATCTCGCGAAATCGACCGCTGGATGAAAGCGACCGAAACAGCTCATGCCAGGGTCGAATGTTGCGCTCCCTGTGTTCTAAGTAAGTCGGCTTTTTGCGATCCCGAAATTCGGCACGCTCTTGCACAATCAGCTCAATCATCTGAGGATTCTGGTCGAAAAACTTGAGAAACGCACGAATCGCTCTGGCGATTTGCATGACTGGGTCTTCTCCAGCAATGATCGATCCATTGATTTCTAGGCTCAACGCTGCCATTCCGCGATCTACTGCAGCCAAAAAGAGTTGCTCTTTACTGGGGAAATAATGGTAGACAGTACCTTTTGCTATACCGAGACGATCGGCTATCTCCTGTACATCGGTGCTAGCAAAGCCTTTACTCGCGAACGATTCGGTAGCAACGGTAAGAATCTCCTCGCATCTTTGGCTCGTTAGCCCAAGATTGCGAGGTCTTCCCGGTCCGCGCTTAAGTGTGTTGGTCAAGGTCCGCCTCACTTAGATTCTGTTGATATTAATTTACTGACCCGTCAGTCAACAAACTACCATTTTCCGCAATACTTTGCCAGGCACTCTAAAGCAGTCTTTCGCACGCGAGCATTTGACATCATAAGATCGGCAGCTGATCATAAAAATGAAAGGCTTTTCGTCTCGTTGGTATAAAGCTGGAATGCAGGGTATCGAATGAAGGCATGAACGAAGAGATAAGAGACCTCGCCGAATGCAATAAATTGCCCCCAGGAACTCTATATTGATAAATAGGTTTCAAATCATCGAGCTATTGGGGTCTGGCTGCAAAGGTGCCGTCTACAAGGCGAAGGATTCCTACTTGGACACTACCGTCCCTTGAAATTCCTGATCGCAAAAGAAGACCGAGACCTGATCCGCTTTCAACAAGAAGCGCGCCTGGCGAGCAAATTGAATCACCCTGGCATAGCAAAAATCTATGACTTAGGATTGACTGAAGAATCGCCGTTCCTCTGCATGGAGTTCATCGACGGAGAGTCGCTCGAGCAAAGTTTGGAACGAGCAAAACCAGATACACCAATCCAGCATGCAGCTGTTGCTGATAGTCGCAAAGCCATCGGATTTACCAAAGTTGTTTTCGTTGCAGCAGCTCTGGCAGTTCCGTTGTGCGTGTCCGTGGTGTGGTTGCAGGCTTGGCGAATCTATATGTGCAGAACGGTGATATCACAACAGCTATAAAATACAAAAAAGAATGCTTGAGCTTTCTCAAAAAGAACTTTCCTGATTCTCCGTTGATCGACGATGTCAATTCCGAACTCGCGAAGACTTACGAACTCCTGAAAAATCGTCAGCCGCAGAGTGGCAAGATTTATACACGCTTTAGCAAGCAGACGCTAACGGATATAGCGTCTGCTGGAATTGGCCCAACCATTGTGTCTCTTCCCGACACACATTCATATCGGCGCTAAACGCAGTCTTCGCCAGCTTCACGTAAAGGGATCTGGCACTGCCACCATAATTGGTGTTCATCGAGCTATCGAAGATATCGAGAATACTTACCAGTAGAGGAACCTCATTCGGCATAATGTTTTTCGAGGCCCCTTGAAACATCTGTCTGAGACTTTCCAGACTTCCGTTCGAACCGAAATACATTAGCGTTGGAGCCAGATCGTGAAAAAGCTCAAGCTCTCTCTCATCAACTACAGAATCAACTAGCACTGCTTGGGCACAGTAATTCGTAAACGTCTTCCTGATAAAGCCTTCCGTATCGCCTAATCCTTCTATCTGTGATAGCTGAGCCACAGAATTTATCACTTCGCGCGCAGGAATCACGAATTCAGCGACAGCTTTGTTTAATTCTGAAATCAGCACAATGCTCGCAGGCTGAAGGCATCTTTGCGGAGACCTGGTTGCCATCACAACCTCTGTCCAAAAGTTATCGAAATCCTGGACGAGCGCTATTTCTCGGGAACAAGGGGCGGTTACCTGGGTTAAAACAACAGTCACAATTTTCATGACGAGCTCTTTGTACATCCTGGCGATCATGGTTCGATTGACAGCATCGTATCCGCGGAGGAGATTGAGCGATGCTGTCGGCGGCTCGCAATATAGCTGATTGGAGTTTGCCAAACCGGCGCACCAGGATTGAAACTCATCCACCCTTGTAGCAACATCTCTTCGCGCGGCGTGGTCGTATAACTCGGAGAAAAAAGCACATTGACTCGACGTCATGCCACCAGTAGCGTAGACGGCCGTGGCAATGTGTAAGATATCGCTCGCGAACTGGTCGACAGCGATGAACTGACTTCCGGAAGTTTGACCGGTCTCCGACAAGCGTTGATTCATAGGACCAGAAACGGTGGCAACCACCAGATCGAACAACTGGCAAACGCTTTTAGCGTGCGTTAAATTTTGATTCATAACTCTACCCTTCTGACTCTTTGATCTTTCGTGCAACAGGCTTCCATTCGACCGCGTCCTATCGTATCAACCGAGCGTGCGGCGGCTAATTTAAAGCTCGCCGCATTCTCGGTGCACGTTATGCAGCCTGACGAATCAGGAGAGGATGAGGATTGGCCGGCATGTAACGACCTTGCTTCCCTGGTTCAAAACATCTGGAAGGTGGAGGCAAGTGACAATATCCTCGTTGGAGTTGTCGTCCAAGACGTACTTGCAGCGTTCCGAGCGCTTTCTGCGCAGTACCTGTATCGACCAATTCTTTCCCGAGTTGCTTCAGGTCTTCACCTTCTTTCCGTCTGGCCAGGGCATCGTTGCGCTCTTTTTCGGCTGAGGTTAGCTCGGCTTGCCCTTCCGTAACCAGGTGCTCACCTGCGACTTTGGAGATCATGTTCTCACCTATCTGCTTCTCGCCCTCGGCTTTGAGATTGGTACCACCGGCGATTTCACTCAGCCCCTCTTGCTTCAGAGCACCGCCATCCGCGATCTCCGTTGCACCTTCTTTTTTAAGGCTCTGACCATCGGCGCTCTCCTTCTGCCCGTCCTGCCGAAGCACCTTTCCCTGCGCTATCTCATCTTTACCCTGAAGCTTCAGCGCATCGCCTCTGGTGACTTCGGCTTGACCATCCTTCTTGAGGGTGTTGCCTTCTTTGATCTCCTCAAGACCACACTTCTTGACCGACTGTCCATCGGCAATCTCTGCACGACCATCCTTTTTCAGGTTGGTCCCGTCAGCAACTTCTTGCTGTCCGGTTTTCTTGAGCTTGCCACCGTCTGCAATATCGCGCCCTCCTTCTTCCTTCTGTTTTTTACCGAGGGCAATTTCGTCCTTACCCTGCTTCCGCAAGTCTTCACCCTGCTTTATCTCGGCGAGTCCATCGGCTTTCTGAGCCTTCCCTCTAGCGACCTCGGCAAGGCCTTCCTTTTTGATAGGAGTACCGCTGGCAACCTCTGCCTGACCGGTTTTCTTAAGAGCTTTTCCATCTGCAATTTCGGCAAAACCGTCCTTCTTCAGCTGTTCGCCTTCGATACCGTCTTGTTTTCCCTGCTTCTTCAAGGTCTGCCCTTCATCAATCTCGCACTTTCCTTGCGTCTTCAAGTTCTCCCCTTCGACGAGTTCCTGACGACCTTGTTGTTTTAGCGCATCTCCGTCGGCAATCTCCTTGCGTCCGCTCTCTTTCAAAGTACGCCCTTCTTTAGCTTCATTGACGCCCTCGTTTTTTAGCTGCGTACCTTGTTTTTTCTCTTCTTCACCATCCTTCTTGAGCTGCTCACCGTCAGCCACTTCACATGTGCCCACTTGTTTCAGCTTCTTGCCATCGAGGACCTCCTGCTTACCTTGTTCTTTCAGCTTCTGTCCTTCGGCTGTATCGCATTTCGCCTCCTCCTTCAGGTTGCGCCCGTCCCTGACCTCCTTTTGTCCTTCGGCTTTGAGAGCACGCCCCGAGGCGATTTCTTGGTTGCCCTCGGTACGGACACGGGTTCCATCAGCGACCTCTTTTTGTCCATCCGTCTTAACCTTTTGTCCATCGGCGACTTCGGTCTGCCCTTTAGCCTTTTCGATGGATCCAGCCTGCTTGAGTGCCCGACCTTCCGTGAGCTGACATTCGCCAAGAGTCGCTTGTTTGGTAGCTTCCTGGCGTAGGTTGCGCGAATCGGCCAGCTGTTGGGTACCCAGATTTACTTGAGCTTTCCCATCCGTTACTTGCTTCTGCCCTAGAGCAGTCTGACTCTTACCTTCAGCGATCGTCTTGGTACCTGCTTGTTTAAGCTCAAGCGCTTTTTTAGCATCTACATCGGCGGCTTTAGATCTTTCCTCAGCTTTTTGCTTCAATTCTTGCTCCAGCTGCTTTTTCTCTTGACCGAGCTTGATCTCCTTTTCGGCCTGTTTTTGCAGCTCCTCATTGCACCCGGCCAATTCCTTGAGGCGCTCACCGTTCTTGATAAGCTCATCGCCACCAGCGCCTTCGAGCTTGGCCTGCTCCTTGAGCTTCTCGGCTTGTTTTCTCTTCTGCTCGGCGTCCTTCTCTTTTTTCTCGCCGGCTTCGAGCTGCTCATTACCATTCTTGACCTTCTCTGCGCCGCTCTTGATATTGCTTTCACCCTGAGCGATCTTTCCCTGACCTTCGGTCGTATTGCGTTTGGAATCTAGTTCCAGGCCGTCAGCTTTTTTGTTTTTCTCTTGAGCCTCTTTCAAGTTGTTCAATCCGGTCTGCTCGATGGCCGTCCCGTCGGCAATCTTCTTATCGCCGGAAGCAACTTTCCCTTCTCCAGATTTGATGCGGAGATCACCTTGCTTAATTTTTTCTGTTCCGGCGGCAACCTTCAGATCACCGGCTCGGACCTTTTGTTCGCCGGCAGCAATTTTGGTATCACCACGGGCTATCTTGTCGTTTCCGCTGGCAATTTTTTCATCGCCACGTTTGTTCTTGTCGGCGCCGGCAGCGATTCTTTGATCGCCTTGTTTGATCTTGGCTTCGCCAGATGCAATCTTCTGATCGCCACGGTTAATCTTGTCATGACCAGATACGATTTTCTGATTTCCTCGAGCGATCTTGCTGTCTCCCGAGGCAATCTTCGAATCGCCCAGCGCCACTTTGCGATCACCGCTTGCGATTTTGTCATCGCCCAGTTGGACTTTGTTCTGTCCAGAGTGGATCTTCTCATCTCCTTTTACAATCTTGGTTTCACCGCTCTTCACTCTCTGCTCGCCGGTAGCAATTTTCGCCTCACCACTCTTTACTTTCTCGTTACCGCGCAGCTCTTTGTCTTTGCCGGAGGCGATCTTCTGATCGCCGCGAGTGACTTTGTCTTCGCCGCTCTTTATCATCTTGTCGCCACGATTTATTTTATCATCGCCGCTTTTGATAATCGCGTCGCCGCGAGCAGCCTTTTGTTCACCACCGGCAATCATGGTATCGCCTTGCTTGACCTTGGCCTGGCCACTTGCGACTTTTTTATCACCACGCTCGACTTTATCAGTACCGTTTTTGACGTGCTGATCGCCACTGGCTAACTTATCTCGACCGCCTTTAATCTTGGCTTCGCCACGCTTGATGTTTTCATTGCCAATAGTAATTTTTGAGTCGCCGCGTTTGACCTTATCTTCGCCGCTAGCAATTTTCGTGTCTCCGGCCTTTACTTTCTCGTTGCCACTTTCTATTTTCTTATCACCACGAGCAACTTTCACCTCGCCCTGGGCAATCAGCTTGGAAGCAGCCGCCACCTTCTCTTCGCCGCCAGCAACTTTAGCGTCGCCTTGTTGCACTTTCTTCCCACCGCTTTCTATTTTGCCGTCACCTTGAACGACTTTGGTCTGTCCACCAATAATCTTCGCATCGCCTGTGGTGACTTTGTGTTGACCGCTTGCGATTTTCGCGTCCGCATCAGTAATCTTTTTCTGTCCTTCTTGAATGCCATTTACAGACGTTCGCACCACCTCATTACCTTGCTGAATTTTCTTGACAGCAGAGTCTACTTTGCCGTCTGCGGTTTTCAATTTTTCATTGCTGTCCATTACTATGGCGTCACCTTCCGCATTTTTCAGATTGCCCAGTTTGATTTTTCGATCGCCCTGTTTGATGTTGTGATGGCCGAGACGCTCCAGCCGAGCACCAAAGCGATCGTCGAGTCGCCATGGTTCGAGCTGACGATGCATCGCACTTTCCGGATTGCGCTCAGAGCTCGTCGTTTTATCCGTTGGTAAATTAGTTATGTTATCGAACAGCTGGATCTGAGGACCAAAGTCTTTTAGAGACGAGTCTTTGTCATCGCTCCTCTGTTTCATTGCATGAAACTCATTGTTGAAACTCTTGTCAGAACTGTTGAAGTCCAGTCTCTGAATTTGATTGTTGTCTTGAGAAGAATTACCTTGTTCAAAATTTTGCACGGTCATGACGTACCTCCTAGGCGTAGACGCCCGGTCAGGTGTGCAGCGAGACACCCCGAGTTAGTTCTCAACCAACGTATCTGAACATCGCGAACCTACGCTCGCTGCTTACGCAGTGAGACCACGCACAACTTCCCGAAGCAAAACCTTTACAGGTCTCTCTTCCTCGATTGGCGACGTACGTCCCGCGAGTCAAAATGACCGGGGATTGCCCACACACTTATGTTTAGTAAAATGCGATCTTGTTTGTTGAAACAAAGTTCAACATGGTGTCTAAAGTGACAAAACGGCTAAGGCTTGACCAAAATTTGCTATTCAAAACCTCCTCTTGCAAAGAAACATACTTCCGTCAAAGCGGAAGCGGTCAAGCATAGGATTTTCTTGCGATCTGCTAGTAATCGATTCAAAGACGAAGTGCATCTTCTGCATTGAGCGGGAGAAGCACGACACAGGAACGGCAAAAATGTTTCGATATGGTGGCATTCTATGATCGCCTTCGCCGGAAGTCAACAGAAATTTGCAATTTCGACTATCATTCGGAAAAGTTCACAAGAATCTCATTTTCGAAGTCAGACAGTAGCAACCAGATCGAGCAGCACCAGATCGAGCAGAACCAGCTCATAGACAGCCTTCAAGATAGCGCAGTCAAATCCAGTTTCTCCAATAGTTATCACACTAGAAATGCAATGACTCGAGTGGATTTTCAAACTCACCCAATTTTTTGGCTTGTGAAATGCGAGGAGAGAGTCTTCTCGGCGTCCAGCGTCGGCCAGCACGGAACCCCTGATCAGAAAGCGCACGCTCGGAGATAGTTTTTTTGTGAGCTTTGCTTAAAGAGAGTTAGCTGCAACATCCTGCTCAAGCGCAAACAGAGCTGCGGCGCGCTCATAACCATCGAATTCATCTCGATCTCCTGGATCATCAAACTCTTTCGTATAGGCACTCCAGGATCTATCCAACTCTGCTAAAGCAGCTCTATAACTACGTTTTACAATTAGAATTCTGGACTTCACATCATAATCACTATAGTTATTTTCTAATAAGAGAGCCTTATTGATATCTTTGAGAGCTTGATCAGGTAGGCTTCCGCTCTTGACGAATAATTGCCAAAGGAGTGGATCCACGCAATTACCGTTCAATTTTCAGTACGAACTAGTTAGATCCACGATTTTATTTGTGTATCCTTCACTCATTTGAATCGCAACATCCAGATCACGCATGGACTCTTTGTACTTACTTTGACTCGCAAATAAATCAGATCTTTTCTCGAATAGATTTGCATCGTTCGGTCTCATTGAGATCGCTTTCGATATCTCAGCGACGGACAGATCGTATTTGTTCTCTGATTTGAAGATCTCAGATCTGACTACATGTATCTCGCAGCTATCCTTAAGCTTTTGTGCAAGAGCTAGCTGATGTTCAGCCTCTTTATATCGATGTTCGCCATTCAGAAATTCGGCATACTTTATCTTTGCTTCGCAACTTGAATCGTCAGTAGCAATAGCTTCTTTCAAGCTCGTCTCCGCTGCATTCTTGTTTGGAAACTCAAGAGAGGAGAAGCACCACGCTTTAGCAAGATGAGCTTCGGTACACCAAGGAAATGCTTTCAGCACTCGATCGAATTCTGCAACGGACTGCTTGAGTCCTTGGTCGCCGGATCCAAAGTCAGGAAAAAGACCGATCGATTTGTATTTCGCTCCTTCGATGCATTGTTCAAGCGCAGCGAAATTGATCCCCTTTGCTTGACTCGACTTCAGGTAGTTACTAATCTCTTGATCGTATGGATTTCGTTGAAGTTCCTTTTTGCACAGCTTACTTAGTCGGATCTAGGCAGAACCACAGCGCCGAGCCGATAACGAGTATGAATATCTGTATTGTGCCATAATTTAGGCTGAATTCGGTTTTGAGCCTCTGCAGAATAACGGGCTCGTTCCGCAAGTCGCTACAAAAACTTCGATTGAATTTGACTTCGATCCGTTGAAAAGAAAAGACTAATTCTGCAAGTAAACTTAGACCGAATTTGGTCTAAGTCCTCAGAACAAGTCTGACTCGAAAACAAATAGATCGAATCGTTCTACTCTCCCTCGCAAAGCCTAGTTAGGTTACATGCTATTTTCCGCCCAATCGTTTCACAAGATCAGCCAGCGGAGGCTTGGAATAATCGAGTTTGCGGTTGGCTGCCAATTCGCCTTTGATGAAGGCGAGTTCCGATTTAAGACGAGCGAGAGCCTCGAGATTTGCAGCGGTAGGACTCTGGACGCAGCTAGCATTCAGTCGATCGATAGATACTTCTAATAACTCTGGAAGAGTTCCCATGGGGTTTTCTTTTTTGCTTGCCTTGGTCATCATCTTACCGTCCGGCCGCACTTCGAATCCAGCAGGCACATATTTATCGAGCGGAGGTTTTGTAAAGTCCGCTTTCCCGCTCTGAATTTCCCTCTGTACGAGCAGGAGGTCGTTCCTAATTCTCGCCAGTGCTTCACCGTTAGCACGAGTGGGCGATTCGAGACAAGCGGTTGAGAAGTGATCCAATTTCATTCTTATGGCATCTAGAAGTGTGCCACTGTCCTTAGCTACTGCAACCGCAGTAATACGACCGTCCGGGTACAACTTCAAAGCAGGAATGAACCCTTGTCCCTGGTCAACGAGAATGTTGCCCTGAAAGTCTTTGATTCTAGACGAAGTATTCAAAACCGAATTGAACACAACGGTCGCACTGCCATCCGGATTCGCTTGCGCCTTAGGCGCTGTAGGAGACACGGGATCGATCAGCCGCAGTGTCAAGGCACCATATGCGATGTCTGCCATTTTGAGCATGCTCATCAGGTTCTGAACGCCCATAGCAAGATTAACGACATGTGCTGGTACGGCACCATCGCGGGCATGAACGTCCAACATATAGTCACACAGCTTCTTGTAGTAGTCCTGACAGACCTTGAGCTCTGCTGCCACATCCTTTGGAGTGACTTCACAAACATCAGGGTTTCTGCCAGGCTTGAAAGGAAGGAAGCCAACTTTCCTAACGAATTCAGGAGTAAAACCAGTGGAGCCTGCCACTGGGAATGTCTTATCGTTAGAGCGCTCAAACGGTTGTCCAAGATGATCCCGCCCTCTCCAAGTCGCACCTGGCTCCAGCTTGGGGCCCATTGCTGTTGCCATCGCCTCAGTTGATTTCATAAAGTCGATAATGTACTTCTGAGCTGCCACCATGCAATCCGTGCTCGTGACTATTGCAGGACCATCGCCAATGTTCTTGTCGTCCTTCGCCCAGAAATCCTTGCCTTGCAGTTCTTTCTTGTTTTCCTTTTGAAGAGCAAAAAAGTCGATCGGCCTGACTTGACCTGTCATGGTATCGAGGAAGATACCATCAATGTTTCCGTGATCGGCAGTCGATTGCTTTCCTGTCGGTATGTAGATCCACGTCTCATAGCCGGGTAAGCAACGGGCCATGGCATACAAAACCGATAGACTATTGTTTGAATCTCCGCCAAGGTTATGTTGCTTGTAAAGCCCTTCGAAGCCTTCGGTGGCCGCTTTATACTGTGCGGAGACGAACCGAAGTACGTTGAGCGGCACATCCGGATTCAGAGCAGCTTGTGTCAAAGTTTTAAAAGGGAAAGCCGCGTTTGGAAACAGTTCGGCACAAGCATAAGCTTCCGCCAGAGCATTGGCTCGATCAACCTTACCTTCTGCGGCGAGCTGTCTGACCGCCTCGATAGCTTGGATCGATTCGTTGACGCGATCCATGAACTTAGTCAAAGAACTTGTAGCCTGTTCAGCGCCCTTACCATTCTTTCCAAGATTGTAGCTCAGGGTTTCGTCCAACCCGTTTCTCATTTTCGATAGCTGCTCTTTAGTTAGTCCCTTGAATTCAATGCCGCGCCCGTTCAATGTAGCATTCAACTGATAACGAACTTGCAGCGCTCTCTCAGCAAGCTCGGGTTTATTCATCACTATTACAGGCTGAATTGGAATCAAATCCTTGATGCATTGCCCGAGAATCGCTTCCTTCTGGGCTTTGTTAGAGTCTCGTCCAACCGTCTTGAGCAGCGCCGTCAAATCGCGAACGAGTTCCATATTCTGGCGCGTCTTGCCTGGCACCGCGACCGCTGCGATCGTAGGCATCGTGAGTCCGCCTGCGAGTATGAGGTCCAGAGTCTCGAGATAGCGATCCAGATCAGGAGTCGTCTCCTTCTTGTACTGATCGTTCTTGGATTCCTTCAAAGCACGTAACCGAAGCAAGTTGAGGACGAAATCGGCCTCGCGCTCGCTCATATTTCTTGTCGCTTCTAACAATTCGCGGGCGCGCACCTTCCAGGGTTCGTTGCCGGCGAACTCTTCTCTCAACTCCTTCTGGAGTTTGGCTCGCGAATCAGTGGCCACTTTTACATTGTTGCCGCCCGCCTGTCCTTCAGCAATCGCTAGCTTTTCACGAGACGTCATCCCTTCAAACAGCGACTTCATACGTGCATTGATCTTGGCCAGGTTCGCATTGAGCGCTTCGGTTAACACCTTCTTGGCGGTTACAACATCCACTGATTCACTACGGCCCAGCTGTTCGACCAGTGCACGCACCTCAGTGGGCAGCGGCTCGCCGAAGACATCGCGCGCATATGCCGCGTCTCTTGAGAGCCGATCAAGAATCTGGTTGACCTTGCCTTGTTGAACCTCGAGGTGGGCGGCAGAGACCCTGTTCGCCAGGAGGTCATGTTTGGCGTAGTCAGCAACCTTCGTCGATTTCGCCGATGCTTCCAACTGAGGCACGAGCGCACCGTCAGGCTTTATTTTCCCGCTCCGGGCCGCATTAATGGCATCACTAAGCGTGCGGTTGTTCAACTCTCTGCCGGTCCGTGCTTTAAAGTCAGCTTGCAGTTTGTCAGTGTCAATCTTCTGCAGATCTTTCTGCGTTGCAGGCGGTAGGTGACTAAAGGCGAGCTGAAAGGCAAGCTCGAAGTCAGTCCTGGCTGCGCTCATCTCCCGAGCCATGAATGCACCGAATTGCTCAGGAGGAAGTTTAAGAATATCTGGTGTCAAGATCAGCTCGCCAGTTTTGGAGTGATACCCGGCAACGGCCTGGGGATCAGCGCTGTACTTCACCGCAAGCCGAACGGTCTGTCCTTTCTGCGCAGTGTTGAAGTCATTCATCGTGCCGGCCAAGCTCTCTGTGAAGCGGGTCAACTCCGCTGAGAGCTGAGCATCTGCCCCTTGCACCCGAGCCTTGGCCTGCAGTAGCTGATCGTGTGCTTTCTGAAGCCTTGCCTCAGAACTACCGACAGCCAGTCGTGCCATGGCAATCGTGTGGCAATCGCCGAAAATGAGATCCGGAAACTCGAATTGTAATCGTTGAATCTCAGGCTGGAGCAGGAGATTGAATTCACCTTCCCGAAGGGCCATTTCCCCTGCAGCCGCCTCAGCTTGCTCGGCCGCTTCCTGAACTTTTTTGACAGAAGCCACCTTGTCCGACAGCACGTCCGTCTTGACCTTGAATGGTTTCAGATCACCGAAATTTTCCGGTCTGGGCGGATCAAATATTTCCGGAGCCTTTACCACCTCTTCTACAACTGGTTTTCGCAGGCCGCCCACAACCTTGTTGAAAGTCTCAATCGAAATGTCCGGCTTCGTGAGAGCTGGTTTTACTTGAGTGTTCCATACTTCCTCTGGAATTTTGAGAGCAGACTTGACTCGCTCGACCGCTTCCACCATGGTGTTCTGATCCGCGGTGCGTTTTTCATGAGCAAGCTTTATGGCCTCCACATAGGCAGGTGACGTACCTATCTGACGCGCTGTTTCCATCAGTAGTTGCGTCAACTGCTGAGCTCGATCGCCTGTCGCTGTTTCTAATTTGATAGCTATATCACGAATCTGATCCGGTCGAGAAAGTCGCGCCAGTTCGACAGCTTCAGCAAAAGCAGCATGGAATTCTTTTGGATTCAAACCACGCATTATGACAGGGTCTATGAATGCTTTCCTGATAGCAGGCGGCAACATATCGATGAACGGCTGAACCTCGGCTAAGAGTTCCGGCAGATACTTGTTGACGACCTCCCATGGAACACCGCTCGCGATCAGATCAGAGGTAAGTCGTGCCGTATCAGCGAGTCTTCTGAGCTCGCTAGGAGAGGCGTCCTTCTTCAACGCTGGATCGACAAAGTGCTGACGAAGCTCTGGGGTCATATTGACGATATCATGGACCAGCGCCAATCTCCGCGCGTACTCCGTCATTATCTGAGGATTAGCATCAGAACGTGGACGCTCTCCGACAAGCTCTCGAAGTTTGCCTGCGACCGCATCAGGTAAATTCGCCTTGCCTATAGACTGCTCTATTTCGACGCGAGCGTCTTCTACCTGCTTGCGACACACACCGTCTACTTCAATCAACTTTCCTTCAACTAAATCCCGCGGCAACTTGCTACCGTCTCCTGCGGGCCTGCCAGTTGCACCTTCGAATGTTGGTCTTGTGGCACCACTGACGGCGGCATCCGGAGAAACAAAATTGAGTGTGATCGACTTGCCGTGAAGAGTTGCCCGCACATTTCCGTTAGGCAACTCTTCAAATTTCACGACATCTTTCAGGTTACTTTTTTCGATTCGGCCAGCGAACTCTTTCATGAACGCAACTTTGTCGACAGGTATCTCGAGGTTGTCTCGACCGCTAAAACGCGGCATAATGCTGCCGAAGTCTTTTATGTTTCTATATCCTGATCTTCCTGCGGTGAATACTGTAAGAACAAGGACTGCAGCGGTGAGCTCAGAATAAAAGTTATGCTTATCAGCATCCTTCTGAATCGCATCTTGTGTGGCATGTGATCCGATACCAAATCCGCCTTGATGACCGCATTCGGTGAGCCAGCGATATACCAGTGGCCATTCGGCTTTGGGAAGTCCGGTCATGGCAGCATGCAATCCTTTGCTCGAGGTTTCACATTGCTTGAGGATGTGGACCATGCCGGCCTTAGCGGCCTGCTGCTCGGCCGCATTGGTTGCACCGGTAATCCACGAAAGACCTTTGCCCAGAACATGTCCGTATCCGAGTAGCACCAACTGGAGTACCATATCGGTAGCGAACTGTTTGCCGTAGGTTTCAACTACCTTATCCCAAGTCGGTCCAGGGACGAGCTGACCCGTCCTGGCGTTGTAGACCATGTAGCCCGACTCACGTAGTCCCTTTTCATTCTGATATCGCCTATAGGCATCGCCAGCTTGAGAGCCTCCGGTGCCATTCCAATCTAGTTGATACGAGAGTTCAGCGTATCCTTCTCTGATTAGAATGCCACCCCCAGCAATCATAACCATGCCCGCAATCGCCAGTGGTGTGCCAGCTCCGAATGTCGAGACAGCGACAAATGCAGCATAGCCAATTACTGCCAGCGTAGGTATGACCTTATCACGAAGCCACGTCCCAAAGTCTGTTTCACCAAAGCTATCCGTATTGAGGAGACGAATCATTTCTCTGAACTGCTTCATAGGTTCACCCTGGGGGTCGAACGTCTGAATGATCTTTTCGAGTTGCTTGACCTTGTCGTCCAGAATCGCTCTGGCAGTGGAATCCTGGCAGGCATCCCTTACCTGCTTTAGCTCTTCGCATGTCTCCTTCAGTTTCGGCAACTCCAACTGGATTTTCTCAATCGCGGGTTGCAATCCCTCCATTGGAATGATGCCAACACCAATGCGCAATTCTTTGATTGCCTTTTCTCTGTCCGCGGCATCTCCTGTCAACTTTGCCTTTTCCCAGATCGCGAAAAAGTTCTGGTTCTGCAGGCGCTCCATAAAAAAGCGCGCAACAGGATCGCCATCTTGATTCATTTGTTTCAAACGATCCACGAGCGGACCAAGCTTGTCAAAATCTGGCTCACGTATGATTTCCATAGCCAAATCGCGCGCCGGACCTTGCATCTCACGACTAATCAATCCGCGAACATGGTCGACCATCTTCTCACTTCTAGTATCACCCGCGATACCGACCTGAGCTAAAACCTGAACTTCGCCCCAATATTTACTTATCTCTGATGCCGCAAACGTGCTTCGAGCTATGGAGGGATGGGTGTTAATCGCGCGAAGAGCATCATTAATGACTAGCCTTTGCTGCCCGGCTCTTAGTGAATTGAAGTCATAATTAGTGCCGATATAAGATCTATCTGTCCACAGGGGCAAGCCAAAAGTGCGCTTCACTTCGCCAAGGACCTGGGGCATTCCGTATGAATATGTAGGAAAAACAGGGCTCGAGGTCAATCCGTTATTGTACAGGCGCCCCCACGCTCCGCGCTCCCAAGCTTGAGTGCCGGTGCCTACCAGTGCGTTATATGTTAGCGGCGCGAACGCCGCAAGAGTAGACGGATTGTGTTCCGTCGCCATGTCGAGAATCAAAACATCGGCCGCAGCTCGATCAGCGTTGGCGGTCAACATGAAGTGAGTACCAACGCCGCGAGCAAGGTCTACCGATTGCACCAACGCATTCAGTCGACGCATGTCGCCTACCAAGGCGGACGTCTCTGCGTCGAGATTGCGAAGTTCAGTAATAAGACCATCTTGCTTTTCTTTGACTTTGCCCTGATTTATCTGTCTGGCGATCGGATAGCCAACAACGGCAGCCGCATACCACCAATACGATGTATCGTGCCCTTTCTTGGTTGTCGCGCACAGGTCGTCCATCGTCGCTTTACGATTAGCACTTACGTTTTGAACCGCGAGATCATCCAGTCCAGCGCTAGCCCGTACAGCGGCGCTCGTGCGTAACGCAATCAACCGGCGATGCGCCTCGTCGGGAGACAGTCCGGTTCGATCTCCCACCGTCTTCAGCATGGAGTCGGTAAGGGCTTTCAATCGTTGATTGACTGTCTGCTCGTTAAAAAGATCATAGTTCCCTGTCAACGAGCCATCCTTCTCAAGCTGACCCAACATCTCCTTGATCTTGGTCGACGTTATCTCCTCCGGCTTATTCATCGTGCCAGTCATCAGATCGGAAGCTGTTATCGTGGAGACATCGGTGCCACCGGACTTAATCAAATATTGAAGAGCTTTAGGAAGACTGTTGTAGGATTGGACTTGCGCAAGCAGCTGCCGGAATCGATCGTCACCAAGAGCTCGATCGCCTTTGCCCAACTTCTCGATTGCCTTATCGATCTGAGATTGCGGCACATCGGTTACTTGCAACATGCGCAACAGATGTGCAATTGGAGGCTTGATATTCAAGCCATACACGAGCTCTGAAATCTTGCCGACCATTTCTTTGGAGACATCTTTGCCCTGTGCGTATTCGACCAATGCCTTCGATACGTCAGCCCCGAGCTCCTTGGCCCAACCGCATTCAGCAAATACTTTGGCCGCCTCCTCCCTGACTTGCGGAGTAGCACCATTGGCGGTGATCAATAACAGAGTTCTGCCGGCGGCCAACTGGGCATCACGACTGCCGGCGCCTCTAATATTCATGAACCGAACGATGTCTCGAACGTGATTCGCATTCTCGTTGACTTGCAAACACGGACCCAGGTGACCTAGAGACTCGAGTGCGGAAATCCATTCCTTTTGTCTTGCGGGATCATTGAGCACGGCGAACATTTTTTGTACGAAGAGATCGGCGATTTCCGCCATTCCCTTAGGAGACCTAATCGACTTCAAGGCCTCGGCAAGCTCAGGAGTAATCTCCCGAGTGAGCAGATCTACATCCTGCGGTCGGAGGTGATTGCACATGTTGAGCAGGCCTTTCAGCGCGCTCTGATAGACTTGACGAGGGACCGGTCCTTCCTTGTGTGCGTAATCGAACGTTTGCTTGAGCTGCCGAGCAATCTCAGTACGAACATCTTTGACCAGGGGCGACAGATTACTCTCCAGAGTGCGCGTACCAGCCTCCTTCGCAGCAACCTCGCCCATCGTAGGAAGCAAAATTCCGAAATCGGTATTGTTTCTGCTGTACTCGAGCATAATTTTCAAGAAATCCTGGCGCAGCTCCGCTCTGTCACCAAATCTAGTGGCAGCCTTAGTGGCCAGTGCCAGGACATCTGGGTGACAGCTTCGGCTCCTCGCCAGCACTCCGGTTAGAACATAGAGCGAATCTTTGTCGCCAAGACCGGCATCCTGAATGATGGTACCGAATCGCGCGGCGAAGGCTGCTTGATCGGCTTGCTTGATCAAGAAATCCGCGATAGTTCGGCGATCGAAGGCACCAGGTCTCTTGTCCATGAATGCTCGCAACACTCCATCCATCACACGAGGAGCATTATCAGAATTACGCCAGGCTAAATCCAAGATTTCGCCGGCACGCTGCGCCAGGTCCCTGTTGTTCATCGCACCGAAACTACCTAGTGCAAGAGCCAGAACACGCGCCTGCTCCGACGTCATTTCATGGCGCAATCGCCGTCCGACCTCGATACCGTCCAGCGCTAGTCTTGCCAGATCGAGGCGTTCGTCCAATCCGCCCTTGAGATGGCTCATGTCTGGGAATAGTGGTCGCTTGAAATTGAAAGCTAGCGGATGGTTGTGCGCGAATCCATCATCTGTTTGAACGGCCGGCTTGCCACCATCAGTAGTGCTCGCTAGAACCACATATAGAGCTTGTTGTGCATGAGGGTTGCCCTCTTTCGCTAACGCACTAAGAGCTTTTACAGCATCGACACGATCAGCTTGTGTGGATGGACCACCCCCGTTAGCGGACAGTCGCAGGACGTGCCTATTGGCATCAGCCCACTCCAACCACTCGACTGCGCTGACGTTGCGGGCACTCACTTCATCTTCGAGTCGCTTCCGGACCTTGTCGAGCTGTTCAACCGTCGGCTTCTCAGTCTGCAGAAGATCGCGCATGACAGCCTGTGTTCTCAAGACATCGCTCTCGGTCTCAGCGGATGGCATCCTGAGGCGCAAAATTTCGAGTGCGGCAATCCTTTCTTCCGCTGAGCCGCGCTCGAGCATTCGCATCAGACTGAGCAAATCCGGTTCGCCGGCTGATTTTTTAGTCTCCAGTTGAGAGACGAATCTCTGAGCCAGCGGGTTAGCTGGACTGACCAACGCAATCAAGTCTTCTATCGCCTTGGCCTTGCCCTCGGGAGTTTTTGCTTCTTGAATCTTGAGCAGTTGATGTACCGCTCGTAGATCAGGAACACCGAGCAGACGCAAGTCATCTCCGCCTTTTGCGAATTTAGTAATCGCCATCTGCTCGAGTTTCTTTAACGATTCTTCTCGGGCATCGGCTGTAGTACCACGAATCAGAAAAACCTCTTCGAGCTTACTGAACTCACCATTAATAACCGCGCGTCTAGTGTTAACAAGATCGACAGCGCGAGCCAAGTCTTCAGGTGAGAGTGAAGGTCTGAGTATCTGAAAAGGAGACTCTATGACCTCCGAAGGACGAATGCCGCTTACTTGGTTGGCAAACGCATTTTTAAATTCATCTCTGGTAGCAGAGGTCTTCAAATCTTTGATGACTTTGTCGGTCCGGATTGCTTGTTTTTCGTAAAGATCGCGGTTCTTGGGGTCGTTTTGATACTCTCTGCATTGCTCGAGGCCTTTAAGCTGCTCCTTGAGGGCTTCGATTTTCTTGGCGCCACCTAAAGCGAGCAACAGCTGTTTGCCACCGGTCTGGCTGTACTGCAGCAGACTAACTTCGTCCGTCAATTTACTCAGCTCACGGCATCTCGCCGCTGTATCGACGCCTTCCTCGAGTGCATTCAGAAAACGAGCGACAGTCAAAGCCTCGCGAACTCGGCTCATCGACTCCGGATTAGTAAGAATTGACGAACGTAACAGTTCTTCCCTAGTGAATTTAAGTTCTCGAAACGCCTTGCCTGGAAACAGGAGTTGACGTATGGATGCTCCCTCACTCAACCGCTCGCTGACCAAAGGAAGATCCAGAATCCTCTTGAGTCGAGGCTGGACAGTGCCCCAGCCTAATTTGTCTACATCTTTGATCAACTGCTCGAGCGCTTCCTTGCCTCCGAGAGCCTCTATGAGCGCTTTGTTTTCCGGATAATTCGCAGTTCGCAATAGCTCTGTCAGTCCGGACTTGGCAAAGTCGATACGATCGCTTGCACTGACAAAACCGAGATTGGTCATACTGAGCTGTGTTAGACCGCTGAATGCACTCACCCAGGCTGCTGCGCCTTTAAGCTGCGGATCACCACTAGTAGTGGCGGTCAGGAAAAATTTGTCGGCAGCGCTGCGCAGTTGGACAACTTGCTCAGTCAGCGGTTGGCTCGTGTCAACAGGACGAACGATCGATTCAAGCGAATCAGCACACGAAGTCCATACTTGTTTAGCTATAGTTGCATGTACGCTCGCATCAGTGAGGAGACCGGGGTTATCGCGAAGGCGATCGAAATGGGCCAACATGTCCGTAATTGGTTTCGACCCGACTGACGCTTTTAGACTAGCAACAACAGCATCTGCTTTCTGCGGATCATTGAGTTCTACAAGATACCGTCGAATCTTGTCTCTGCCACCAAAAAGGTTGACAAATTGCGACGTCCCGGGACCGCCTAGTTTGTCTCTAAACTCGGTTAAAACTCGCTTCAAATCACCGTAGTCGGTATTCGCTTTGGCAGGCACGCTCAGCCGCTCCAGCGTCTCTTGCATGCGCTTCACGGAACCGAAATCGCGAATATAGTCGGCGGTCTCGGGGTTGCAAAATACGTCAGCTCGCATCAAGTCCTGAGGTGTTAACGGCAGTCGGCGCAGCGAATCGGCATCGGTCAGCAACGCCCGAATTGTCCCATTTCGCTTCAGCGTCTGTATAACAATGTCGCGAACTGCTGCTGCATCATCCGGTTTTGCAGGATCAAGCCTGTCGATTAACTGCTGCAGCTTATCTCGACCACCAAACGCCTCGTGTAAGGTCCGTTCAATTGAAAACTCACCTTTTTTGATACTCTCAAGCGCATCTCGCAATACCTGAATCTGCTTCGGATTTTTCAAACCTTCAGGCGAATCCAGCGCGGCAACGGCGCGATCGAAATAACGAGCCACAGCAATGTCGTGAAGATGAGATGCAGTTACAATCGGTAAATCAGCATCCCGCGAGGCTGACAAAAAACGGTCGAGTGCACGCTTGATCTCTTCGGCATTGCTATTCGGATTGACAATATCGACAACAGCCGAAGTCGCATCGTTGAAACCAGCCATGAACCTTAGCTGCCCAAGTTGAACAGACTGAACGACTTGCTGCTCCGTAATGCGCCCTTTTTCCTGCTCACCCTTGATGTATCGATCGATTAGCGGTTTGACACCAGTGATACAAGCATTGCTTCTGCGAAGCGCCATCAAGTCGACGAGACCACTCATCTTAATCTCTTTGTCGCCGCTCTGGTGCCCAGACTCGATTTTCGCAATCGCAACAACAAATTCGGTTCTACACCATATGTCGGCCGTGGTTGGAGAGGAATTATCAAATACGATGTCTCGCAGCTTGCGAAGCCCATCTGGGTCCTTACCAGAGAGAAAACGAAACGCTAACGCACTGCCAAGCTCATGCTCAGAGACTTCCCCCTTCTTGACGGCTTCATCAGAGTCCTTCATATCTTCGGGAAATCCCCAATCAGGTATGTTTTTCTCCCAGAGCGTCTTGAAGGTGTTGATGTCCGGAAACGGGTTTTTCACCCTGGTTGAATCTTTTATTTCAACCGAGTCTTTACCAAAAACCTTGACCAGTTGCATCGGCGTCGCCGAGTCTTTGAGCACACGCATAGCGTCGCCGATCAGCTTCAGCTCGGCTGTATCCCCGGACTTTCCGAGAGCTTTTTCGTATCTTTCTGACAGAGCCGTAGCAAGATGACGCTTCACCGCCGGTGGTATTACGTCGATGACCGACTTTAGATCATGAATTGTGTCGGGGGTCAAATCCTTTAAGTAAGTCAGAGCATCGTCGCGAGTCCAGTACTTAGCAACAGCCAGCATCGCTGCACGAGCATCTTTGAAAGCCGGACTGTTTCGATCGCCCGATGCGTCTTTATAGCCCTGCGCAATCGCCTGAAAAATCTCAGGCTTTATATCGGCTGCAGGCAAGTTAGCTGCAACCCTTGCCAAAGTAACAAGAGTCTTGTCATGCTCGCCATTCTTATCCCCCGGTTTATTCCTGAGCTTGTAGAGCTTATATAAATCGTCCACCATCGCCTTGACTCGCTCAGGAGTGCTACTAAAGATAAAGAACTCCGCCTCGGAATTCAGCAAGCTCGCCGCCTTCTCCGCACGCGATGGCTTGCCCGGGATTACCTTTGCGTCGCCAACTCCGGTTGTAAGATCAATAAGGAGCTGATGAGCAGCATCCCGATAATCCGCGCCCCTCAAGCGCTCTTCTACGCGTTCCAACTGTTCGGCAAACAGTGGCTCGTCGACTCCTCTCAAATAAATTTCTCGCACCGCATTGATGGTCAAGGCGTTGGCGTTATTGAATATCCCGGTCATTACCGCGGTGCGACCTTTGCCGTCCATCTCTTTGCTGAGCACATCGACGAACATGCTGGCAAAATTCGGATCGTCCTTGGCATGGATGGAGGCGAAACGTGCACTCTTGACGCAAAAGCCGGCATCCTGAGCGTTGAGTCCATCCTTAGTCCGGTTAGCGTTAACTACGTCCAGGGCAGCCATGAACATCTCTTTGCGAAACGGGTATTCTTCCGATTCCCAGAACAGCTTGTAGCCCTCTTCATTGGCAAGCAAACGAGCATATTCGACACGCCCGGCTTTAGTCACATCACGAGGTTGACCCTGGTAATCCAAAAGTAATTTGCGGGCTTCGGGGCTTGTTGATTCGAGCTTCGCGATTGCTACCAGCGCGTCCTGCCGAGCGATGGCATCTCCGGATTTCTCAGCCGCGGCCAGCTTCTCGGTAGCGACTCGCAATTTATCGGCAGTAGTCTCGGGAGTTTTCTCAGCGACGGGCTTTTCGGGTGTGTCGGTCGGCTTCTTTTCAGGCTCACCGCCCAGATACGGGTCATCGAAGCTTACAAAGTACGATTCAGGTCCTGAGTTGCCATCGCCGAAGTTAGAAGAGTCGAGGCTCCCGGTATCAGTGACGGTGCCCACTCGCAAATTGAAGCCATTGTCCCGAGCAATAATTTGCATAGCCTCGAGGCACTTATTGACTGCATTGTCGAACTTCTCGCCCTTTAATTCTTCAACGCTGCCATCTTTGTCATTGCTGTGCAGAACCTTTTTGATTTTGCCATTCTCAAAGATAAATTGCAGTTTCGCCCCTGAAGCGGCACTGAGTAAAACCAGTCCAGTAGGAAGCCCATTGTCGGCGAATGTTGCGATACTCGTCTTGCCGTTAAACTCGCTTGTGACGGTCAAGGTGTTCTTACTTTTGTCGATCGTTGTCTCGGTCGTAAACTTCGGAGTGGTGCCGTTGCCGCCGGACAATACTCTGGTCTCTGAAATCACGGAACCATTCGACTTGTATGTATATCCGATACTGGCAATCTCTTTTCGTGCGAGTGCAGCCTCTTCGCTTGGATAAATCAAAAACATGAGCTTTCCGTCGAGAGACTCGACTCTCAAGCGCATATCGGATGATTCAACCAACATCCCCGCATCACTGCCAATTTCAGATGGTAGTGCAGTGCCTGAATCGGGCTCGATCTGTTTTTGCAAACGATCAGTAAAACTGACAAGATCTGTTAAGCAGAGCCGCGTAACATCATCCCGATTGGACCTGACTAAATCCTTGGAAGGAAGGATGTCGGCAAAATCCTCGATCATGTCCCCCCTCGGTCAGCGTCAGCAATAATTGAACAATTCCACCAGGGGCGACATGGGGGATTGCGAAAGAAAGCGTGAAACCAAATCGACTTCGACAGCTTCAGACGAAAGGTTGGTATCAACTTGACCACAAATCTGGGAAATAGACTCCACGCTTCTCCGTCTGTCGTTAAAGCTCTCTTCTATCTTGCGAATCCAATCGCGCTCACAGCCAGTAATTGAGGGCTTGACACTACCGGCCGCGCCAGCAACTTCGATAGTAATCTCGGGAAGAAAATTTCGACACTGAGGTGAACCGCCAATCATTGTATGTATACCCGATTCGTAAAGTAGAAACTGCGCAAAACCAATAGATCAAGAAATCACGACCGCCAGCGCCCTGCAGGAGTCTAGACATATGGGTATTGCGACAAACAACCAGGACTACATAATTACACAAAACATGTTACAGAAACGTTACGACGCTTAGCCTGCGTTGCTGCCGGGCCCCCCGCGACTAATTGCGATACGGAACTGATCCAACAAGACCAAAGTCGAATACCCGGGCTATGCCGGGATGATTTAACTTACTGACAGTTCGAGCCTCTGCCTGAAATCGAATTTATTCTCTGCAGGTGAACCTAGGGCTCAAGCGGTCTTGCAAAGATTGCACCTGTGATAGTCTTGGACGACACCCAGGTTTTGCTGATTGGCACCGCCTGTAGCGTCACCTTATAATTGCCCTTTAGCGATGAAGCGTGCATAAAATGCGGAATTCCATCATCACCGCAATAGACCAGGCCGGTATGCGATATATCGAGACCAGGCTGGTTTGTACAGAGTCCGACTATATCCCCTGTTCTCAACATCGGCTCTGCTTCTGAGAGTTTGTTGAGAGGGATGAACTCGAACGAGCGGCTGTTGATTTTCTCTTCCTGGTTCCGAATTTTCTCGATCATTTCCGGATGAGCCACCAATTGAGGGTAACTGCCGGAATGAGTGGACATGAAGCCAACCTGCGGTCGAAACAACTCGCTTCCAGGTAAATCGGCAAGCAGTTGAATCGAATGCTTAACTTGGTTGTCGAACAGCCAATCACTTGTGTAATGGAGGCGAGAGCTGAAATCGCCGGCAACGCCGCCTCGATATCGGGTGAAGGCCACTTCATTCAGAAGCGCTTCTGGCGTGCTGCCCCCTTTCTTTAACATGCGAGCGAAACCTAGCGTAGTCTCAAAGAACGTCACGCAATCCAGACCTTCTAAATTGACTGAGCAGATCTCACGATCAACTGCTAGCTCTAGTGTGTGCGATTGATAGGGAGTCCCCTCGAGCTCTCTTGCAATTTTGCCCATCAACACGCCGATCGGCAATGTGCGCCAGTGACTCGACTTCGACAAGATCCGATTGAATACGGATTTTCCCTTGAAGACTTCCGCTTGCTTTGCTTGACCAAACGCGCCCAATTCAAATGAGCCCAGGGCGCCCACGGAAGACAGCAGTGTTTTAATAAAAGAGCGGCGCGAAGACTTTGATGTCGACATAGGTGATTTGTGCTCCTAAACGCACACTATGAATTTTGCCACAGTTTGCTGCGGCAAGTTCAAGACTGCAACCTGTCACACTCAAAGCTATGTGCAAGCGTTAATAAAATCCGGAGTTTGGCTCCCTTTTTCAGGCTGATCTGATATAAATCACTGATTCAATGGAGGATAAGCCATGTTGACGGTAATGAAGCCGGGCATCGAAGAGTATGCCCAGTCAAAGACGGAAAAACACGCCGACGTCCTGGAGCAGCTGCAAAGAGAAACCTATGAGCAGATGGACATGCCTCAGATGCTTACGGGACCGATTGAAGGGCAGATTCTCAAAATGATGGTCAAGGTCACAGGAGCAAAAACCGTCGTTGAAGTCGGCACGTTCACCGGTTACGCCAGCCTTTCAATGGCAGAAGGGCTGCCGGAAGCTGGTCGACTCATAACACTAGATCTGGACCCGGTATGTCTCGCAGTAGCGAGAAAGTATTTTGCCAAGAGCGAGCACGGAAAGAAAATCGAGGTCATGGAAGGTCCCGCGCTGAAGTCCATCGAAAAGATTGACGGACCAATCGACATGGCATTTATCGACGCCGACAAAACCAATTACAAAAACTACTACGAAGCTATTCTTGCAAAAATGAATTCCGGCGGCGTTATCCTCGTGGACAACGTTTTGTGGAGCGGTGGGGTCCTTGATCCAAAGACTGACGATGCAAAGGCAATCTGCGATTTCAACGATCACATTGCCAACGATAGTCGAGTAGATAAGGTATTGCTGACGGTGCGCGACGGATTATTTTTCATCAGAAAACGATAGATGAATTTCAGATAGTAGCAAATCCTTGAAGGAGCTAATAGGAGCCGCAATATGACCACAAAAGTGGAAGAACTGAAAAAAATTCGAGTGAAAGAAGCGCTGGATAAAGACAGCATCGGTAAGAAGATCAAACTTTGTGGTTGGGTTCGCACTCGACGCGACTCGAAAGGAGGTTTCTCCTTTATCGAATTGAATGATGGCTCATGCATGAAGAGTGTGCAGGTCCTGGCTGAAGCGGCCCTGCCCAACTACGAGAGCGAAATACTGAAGACCGGCATCGGAAGCAGCATCGAAGTTGTAGGTGAAGTGATCGAGTCACCAGGCAAAGGACAAACGACCGAAGTCAAAGCCGAATCTGTAGTGGTTGTGGGCTATTCCGATTCAGCGACCTATCCATTGCAGAAGAAGGCAACTTCAATGGAATTCTTGCGTTCTATAGCGCACCTCAGGCCGAGGACCAATACGTTCGGGGCAATCGCGAGAGTGCGGAATGAGGTGTCTCGTTCCATTCACAATTTTTTCCAATCGCGTGGCTTCCTTTATGTGCACACTCCAATCATTACAGCGTCGGACTGCGAAGGCGCAGGTCAAATGTTCAATGTGACCTGCCTTGATCTGAAGAATCCGCCCCGAAAAGAAGGCGAAAATGGCACCAAAGGTGATATCGACTTTGAGCAAGATTTCTTCGGACGAGCCACCCATCTGACCGTCAGCGGACAGCTCGAAGCCGAGATTTACGCCACTGCGTTGAGCAACGTTTACACATTCGGTCCAACATTCCGCGCGGAGAACTCCAATACTTCGCGACATCTGGCTGAATTCTGGATGATTGAACCGGAGATGGCCTTCTGCGATCTGGAAGGCGACATGGAGTGCGCTGAGAGCTTTCTGAAGACGATTTTCACGGACGTCATGACTAACTGTGGTCAGGACATGGACTTCTTTAATCAGTGGATCGACAAGACCGTGCTCGAGACTCTCAAGCATATAGTGGACAGTGATTTCGTCCGCATTTCCTACACTGAGGCAGTCGACATTTTGTTGAAGTCCGGTCAAAATTTTGAATTCCCCGTCAGCTGGGGCATCGATTTGCAGTCTGAACACGAACGCTATCTGACCGAAACAAAGTTCAAAAAGCCGGTCATCGTCTACGACTATCCAAAAGACATCAAAGCCTTTTACATGCGGCTCAATGATGACGGAAAAACTGTACGAGCTATGGACGTGCTAGTCCCGAAAGTGGGTGAGATCATTGGCGGTAGTCAGAGAGAGGAGCGACTGGACGTTCTGATCGAGCGGATGAAAGCTTGCGATCTCGATCCCGAGGAGTACTGGTGGTATCTCGACCTCCGTCGATTCGGTACGGTACCTCACGCAGGCTTCGGTCTAGGTCTAGAGCGGACTGTACAATTCGTGACTGGTATGGGCAATATTCGCGACGTCATTCCCTTCCCACGTGCACCAAAATCGGCCGACTTTTAGAGCGCGACCGGTGGAGAGTCGATGGGTCGGACAGAACCAGAGAGAAACAGCATAGCAGCCGAACTGCAAAGTTGGCCGCCTGATCTCACCGATCAGAAGTTGTATCTCGAATTTTGCATAACACTGGATGCAGTACCACAACAGCTGGCGCATCTGGTCGCAGCCGTCCCCGCCATGGTCAGCGAGTGGTCGAGTCGATCCAGTCACCGTAACAGCGATTGCCCTGTTGATTCTAGACATCTCGGTGCGCAACTAAAGGCACGCTTGCTGAATGAGCTGCAGTCAGATTTGAGGATCGACGGGGCACTATACAACTGCGATAACATCACCTTTTTGGACACCATTCAGAACAGCCTGAAGGGCAAGGTTCGCTTGTTCTACATAGATCCGCCATACAATACAGGCAACACCCACTACTCTTACAAAGATAATTTCGAGAGATCAGAATGGCTTTCGATGATGGAAAACGTAGTTTCGAGAGTGGTGCCGCTACTCACCACAGATGGTTCCATTTGCCTTAGCATTGATGATTCTGAAATGCCATATTTGCGAATGCTGCTGGACAGGATAGTGGGCGAGAAGTATTTTGTCGCGTGCGTCGCCTATGAGCGATCAGGAAGCGCTGGTTTAGGTCAGGGTTCTGTAATACTCAACACGAAGGAGTATATCCTCATCTACAGCCTTGACAAACGAAAGCTAAACGATGTCGGATATGAACGCCCAATCAACCGAGAAGTGATGAAGCGATATCGCAAAGTTCTGGTTGATGAGGGACAACGTCGGTTAATCAAAGAGATTGAGACACAGACGGATTTTCCTGCACGTCTTTTCGAACACGATGGATTTCAAATACGAAGCATCTCACTGAAGGATTTCGAACAACGAAGATCGGAAATCGATTCTCAATATATAGATAGTTTCGATAAAATCTTCCGAACCCAGAACGTCCAGAAGGAAAGTTCTTTTCAAAGTAGTATCATTGCGGGTTTATCAAAGGAGACACTTTATAGTCTTGAATATGTTCCCCAACGAGGAAAGTACAAGGATAGCCAAAAGACTCTGTACTACTTCAACCGGGAGCTGTGCGCCTGGCTAAAGGACTCAAGCTCGGTGCGAGACGGCACCATAATAAAACGGAATAAGCTCACGGATTTCTGGTCTCATGCAGAAATACCAAAAGCAGATCTTGCAAACGAAGGCGGAGTGCTGTTCTCTCGTAGCAAAAAGCCCGAGCATCTTTTATACAGACTACTCGCCCTCACTACTGAATCGGGAGATCTTGTAATAGATCTCTTCGCAGGCAGCGGCACCACAGCGGCGGTGGCACACAAAATGTCGAGACGATGGCTTGCCGTAGAACGCGGTGATTACTTTCTTGATTGCCCCGTGTCCAGACTGAAAAACGTCGTCGGCGGTGATCCTACCGGTGTGTCCAAGCTCTCTGGCTGGCGCGGCGGTGGCGCGTTTGCGTACTACCATCCGATGGGTAGCAGTGAGCCCGGCTAGAAAAATAATTTGCCAATATCTAAACAACTAGTGTCGGAATGCAATTTGTCTCGTATAGAACTTTTCATGGTTAACATGGAAGAACAACGATGCAAGCTCAACAACAATTCGAATTCAATAAACCTTATGATGCCAATGATGGTGCTGACAAAAGCAGCGGCACCGCATCCGATGCAATCAGGCCGAATATGGCCGATCCGGAATTCAACGCCATGCACAAATCCGCTTCAAAAAATTCCAATGCAACTGGTGGCAACAACTTGGAACTCTTCTGTGGCATGGATCCGCCGAAAGATGCGCCAAAAGAGGAAGACTTCAAGACCCAAACTCCAGAACAAAAGGCAAAGGCACGTCTTAAGGTAGCAGAAGCCACCGCTAAGTTTCTGTCGCAAGGTAACAAAGTCAATCTCGATGAGGACGGGAAGGCGTTGGTTGCAGCGGCAATAGAACATCAGCTGAAAGCCGGCGGCGTGAAGGCGGCGGACAGCATGTGCGATGACATATCGACAGGTTTGCCTAATGGTATCAAACTGGAATCGGCGAAGAGTGCGGACTTCGAGAAGAAGGTCAAAGATGTCTACGAAAAAGCAAAATTACCTGTTCCCGAATACATCCGTTGGGTCCAAATGAAAGATAAGTCCGGAACAGTGATAGGCGAGTTCGGTGTGACCGTCGACAAGCTACCGAAGTAGCGCAATTGATCGATCTCACAGAGGACGTCCGTCGATCGCAGTCAATTGCATAATTACCTCATCGACTTCGTGTCCGTGAGCGAGAGCAAAGTATTTGCCTCGGCCGGTGGAGACAAAGCCGCACTTTCAAATCGTTTATTCTGTTTCGACGAAACATTTTTCGAAGGTCTAACGACCAACTACATGCTTCAACCGTACTCTGGATGTTTCAAATGGCACAGCGATATATTGTAGCGCTGGTTCACTGGGACGAACCACTGCCGGAGAGGCGGTTGCGACCGGAACATAAACAATCGGTCCGTTGAGCGTGGGTGTCTTCTGTGGAAATGATGACTCCGCGGCCTTGGTTGCACCGGGACCAAGATCTGAATCAAGAGAAAGATCGTTTTGTGCTCGAATATCTCTTTGATACGCATTCAACGCGACTAGCATCAGCGTAATTGCAAATACTACAATCGCCAAAAACTTCAACTCACGATGGTTGCGATCCGGTGCTTTCGTATGGCAACAAGCACACTTCTGTTGGTGAATTGCTTTTGCCGAAGCTGTCGACCTGACATTCAGGTCTTGAAACGTCTGCCTGAGTTCTTCAGATGGTGGATGATGGTATAACATTTATCCCTGCTCGTGAACCGACCACGGGTTTCCTGTTTGTGATCTTACTCTGCGACAGCAGGTAGTCAAGAGAACTTGCGTATTACCACGTACGGCATTTAACGTGCCATCAATGCAGCGATCGTGGCTATTGGGTTTCGGGACGCGGACCGATATATTTCAGACAATGGGCTTTTGATATTGCGGAGATCTATCAATATAGAACAGTGCTCGAACTCAGTTATCCCATTGATACTCTGTTATCCCGGTTCCATGTTGTGATTTCGCGGATGGTGCCACCGCTGGCGGTGCACGATAGCGTCCTCGCCTTGGTCGTACCGCCTGCATATCCGGAGAAGCGATAATCGGTTGGACAGATTTACCAGCGCTCAGTGGAGTAAGCGACTTATCGTCCCCCCCAACTAAAGAGTACGCGGGTCGAGAATGAGTCGAGTAAAAAGCTTGATTATACTTTCGCCACATGACCGCTGAGATGGTGCCGCCAGTGACTTTACGCCCTCCAGCAACAGATTTGTGCTGCGAGTTACCAGTCCAGACGGCGGTGACAAGGTCCGGCGTGAATCCGACGAACCAGAGATCTTTAGCATCATTGGCGGTGCCTGTTTTACCTGCACAGGGGATGCCCGATAACCGTGCCTGCGTGCCGGTACCGCCGTAAACCACCTTTTTCAAAATCTCGACGATCTGAACCGTTGCATCTTTGTCCAGTACCCGAACGGGATTCGGCGAATCGAAGCTCACAATGGCTTTGCCATGCTCGTCGTCAATTCTCCTGATAAATTGGGGAGGGACGAACAAACCGCCGCGAGCAAGTGTTCCATAGGCGCAAGCCATGGACAACGGAGATGCGGCAGAGCTGCCGAGCGACAGCGCCAGAGTCGGTGCCAAAGGCTCCGTTATCCCGGCTCGCCTGGCGGTGTCGATGATCAGAGGGATGCCGGTCTGTTGTGCAACACGTACGCTGCAAACGTTTCGTGAAAAGGCGAGAGCCTGTTCCACTGAAATCATGCCCATGAACTTCTTGTCAAAATTGCTTGGCTCCCAGATTGTATCGCCGACGTCGAGCACCATCAGCGGTGAGTCGGAAATCGAGCTTGATGGTGTGAGTATGTGTTGTTCGAATGCCGTCAAGTATACAAACGGCTTGAAGGCCGAACCCATAGTGTGCGGATGAACTGCGGAATTCCATTGATTGTCCAGATAGGGACCGATTCCACCAACCATCGCCAAGACTGCTCCGTCTTTCAATCGCATCGAAACAAGCGCGGATTGATCTAGTCCAAGAGGGAGGCGATGCTGATAGTCGTTAAGGGATTTTTCCGCCACTCTCTGAGCCGATTGATCCAGATAAGTGTAAACCCTGAGACCGGCATGTCTGCCGGTCTGAATTGAATCGGTCACCATTTGCGCCACATAACTCGAGTAATACGGATACTTAGGAACAAAGGTTTTTACCTCTTGAACCGGTGCAGCCTTCTTGAAAATCATCTTCTCATGCGTCGCATCCCAGGCATCGCGTTGTGTAATGAAACCATAGTCGACTAGCTTTCGCACCACAGATTTCTGTTGTTTGAGAGCTTGAATTCGATGCGACGGCTCTCCCAACACAGACGGAGATTTAATCAAACCAGCGAGGAATGCTGATTCAGCTATGGTCAACTGTTTGGCGGATTTAGCAAAATATGTCTTTGCTGCTTGCTCCGCGCCGTAGGCTCCCTGACCGAAGTAAATCTGGTTGAGATAAAGCTCTAAAATTTTCTCTTTCGAATACCGATTTTCAATCTGTGATGCAACAAGACCCTCTGCCAGCTTCAGAGGAATAGTTCTGTCTTCGTCGGGAAAAAATACGTTCTTCACGAGCTGCTGAGTAAGTGTCGAGCCGCCCTGCACTTGCTTTCGCGCAGTAATGTTGGCTAATGCCGCGCGCAATACCCCTTCTGCACTGACACCGTGGTGCTCGTAGAAATAATGGTCTTCCTGGGCGAGGACAGAAAGAACAAGATTATTCGAAATATTCTTGAGAGATACGAGTTCACGTTTTTCTCTCTCTGGGAAAACGCAAATAAGCTTGTCGTTGATGTCATAGATCGATATCGTCGCTCCCGGGTGGTAATTTTCCAGTAGCGAAATGTTAGGCACCCTGGCCAGATGGATACAAACCAGCATTGTGAGAACGCAAACAGCCAGACACATCACAAGAGTGATGCTGGACATGGTTACACGAATGAACATCCAAACACTGTCAAAAACAGGTTTGACGTCATTAAAGCTCTTGAGCCTCTGGTAGCGATCGGGCTCCTGCAATAGTAATGCTCCAAAACGGCGCGATCAAATAGGTATATTTGATTGTATCAGCGCCCGCCTCGAAGTAAAGGATTAGCCGGAAACGTGTTCGGCGTGCTCTGGAATAGCGGGTAGCTTGCGCTCCTACGAGCTGGTCTCGAAACTTCGACGTAAACGTAGCCATCGAGTGGCCATTTTTTGCGTTTTACAGCAGAGGATTCTCAGATCGGTCAGCGATACTCCTTATCGCCCCTGTTTTTTGCTGTGCTTTGCCGGCCTGGCGATCATCTACCTTAACAAAGACAGTCGGCGACTGTTCCGGCTTCGGCACTCCTGCCGATGGCGTCTTCTGCGCGGAGCTCATCGCGGCATTCGCCGTCAACTCTGCCGGATCGACCTCGATAGCTTCGTTGATTACAAGCAGGAAGGTGGTTGCATCTGCCTCTTTGGGTTGAACGACAGGTGTAATTTTTGCAGTTTGAGAGGCGATAATTTTCGACGGTTCTGAGACTTTCGGCTTCAAGGCAGCCGGTGTGGGGAGTGGAGCAGTGGCGACCACAGGCTTTTCAGCGCGTTTGCTATCGAGAGAATCTGCTTTAGGTTTTACAGCAACGGCTTTGGACTCCAACTTCTCCTCACAGAGGGGAGCACTGGACTCGTCGATTTCAGCGAGTGCCTTTGCTCCTTCTTTCGGATCGATCACGCAACATTCGATCGGAATTTTACCTCCACCGGGAAATCCCAATTTGTGAGCCGCAGCCTTGGAAACATCGAGTACCAAACTTTCCGAGCCGAAGGGTCCTCGGTCGTTGACAACCACTACGCACGACTTACCGTTACGAGTGTTAGTGACCTTGAGGTGAGTGCCGAACGGTAGAGACCGGTGGGCCGCCGTCATTTTAAACTTATCGTGCCTCTGTCCGGAGGCGGTCTTCCGACCGTGCAAATGGTCGCCGTAGTGGTGCGAGTAGCCGGTGAATGAATGCCCAGGCTTGACCGCCGTGCGAGCGTCGGCACTACAGACGGTGCCATGCCCCAATAGGGATCCGGAGATCGCGGAGACCGACACCATATACGATACTAATAAGCGCAGTTGCATATAAGGCCTCTGGAGGCGTAGATCGGAGTCTTCTCAAGAAGAGATTCGAATGGATATATAGCGTCTCTTTGTAGCGCTTGGAAGCGAATTTTGCATTAGAAATTAGCCAACATTTACCGTTTGCGATCCACAATGATTAGATGATGTACATTTGAAGTAGGGCCCCTGTGGGCTGCTTCCAACGGAGACGACGGCAGACAATGGAAACATCAATCCTGGTAATACTTGGTGTAGCGGGGCTGATTGTTTTGCCTTTCGTGTTGGCTATACTGATGTTCCGCCCACTTGTCATCTCGATTGCCGATCGGATTGCCGGGCGCAAGGTTGCCAACAACGAAATCAAAGAGATCAAGCAGAAGCTCTATCTGCTGCAAGATGAAGTCGCCGACCTCAGAGGCAAGATGCTCGTACTGGAAGACGAATATGAGTTTTCCCAGCGCCTGCTAAAGGACATTGAAAAACGTTCTATAGAGTCGAAACCGGACTGAGGAGCCGTACGATTAGTTTTCTACCCGATCTGGCTTTTGGAAGACAAGAACAGCAATAACAGACGACAGCGTGAAGAAGATGAGCAAGGAGAATGCGGCATTGAAGCCGCCCGTGCGGTCAGCTAGCCAGCCCGTGAGCATGGGGGCGAGAATTCCGGCAAGCGCGAAGAAACTGTCCATGAGACCAAGACTTGTGGCAGCTCTATCTTTGGCGAGATCACAATTTAGCGCGTAGAAACAGGCGTTCGGCATCAATCCGAAGCCGATTCCAAGCGAAATCATAGTCAGAGCGAGCGCAAGGTTGTCACCGGCGAATAGCACGGGAATGAAGCAAAGACCAGATATGAGCTGACAGGTCCAGATCATGTGGGAACGAGCGATCCGCATGCTGCCCGTCTTTTGCCAGAGCCAATCCGAAAGATACCCTGCCAGAGCCAGTAGGATTGCGGCTGTCAGCCAAGGCGCTATAAGAAAGACTTGAAGTTCCTTCAATTGTAAATGGAACTGCTTCTCAAAATAGGCTGGCAGCCAGGTCAAGGCAAAGAACAATGTATATCCGAAGGCGAAGAAAGCGAAATTATTGGACATCAACGACGGGTTAAGAAGCATAAATCGCCAGGTGGTGGTGCCCGAATGCAATTCGTGCGAGCGAATCTCCTGACTGGAGCGGCTTCGATCGACCGGCGCACCATCTCTAATCAGCTGGAGTTCGCTATCAGAAACATGTTCCGAATTCTCTGGATAGTCACGATAGATGAAAAACCATATAAATGCCCAGGCAATACCCATCGTGCCAAGAATGGCGAACATCACCTTCCATCCAAAGCTACTAATGAGCTGGATTATCAAGGGAGCGCCAATGACATTGGCGAGAGGAACGGCAGCAAGCCCTATGGCTGTGGCCCTGGCCCGCTCGTTAGTAGGCAACCAGTCAGCTACTACCCTCGTCAAAGACGGGAAATGAGGACCTTCTGCCAATCCAAGCATTGTTCGAAACGCGAACAAAATCGGCATGTTTATCGCTAAACCCATAATCGCCGTGCAAAACGACCAAAGCAGCGCAGCACCTGCCCAGACTTTGTGAGCACCGTAACGATCAACCAGTATGCCGCCGCCTGTTGTCATTATCATGTAGCCAATGCCGAAGGCACCGGCAACAAGTCCGAAATCTGAATTCGTAAACCCGAATTCCGTTTTGAGAGCGCTATGAGCATAAGACAGAGCAGATCGGTCAAGATAGTTAATTAGGGTTATCAAGAAACCGAGCGAGATTATCACCCAGCGAAAGTTGCTGCTCGATGTAACAGGTGTTGCTGCTCTAGCGATCTGTTGGTTTACGGGAACTTGTTCTGGGGTAATGTTCATTCGATGCGGCTTCCGGGTCATTGCGACAATCTGGACCACGACCAATATGTGCGGACGGTACTAGATTATGCAACCCCGATATGCCTCACGTTACAGCCTGAGAAAAATAAATTGAAGAATTTTGGTTAAGGATTGAACTTTTTGATCGACAGGTTCGTCTTAAACATTGTCAGCGCACGAAATTATTGGTTGAGGTCATTCTAATGTTGAAGTCAACAAAGTCCTTCTTGTCCAGCTTTGCAATCGTTTCCGCAATTGCACTTGCCGCCACTCCAGCCATTGCGCAGATGGAGCCCGATGGTCCGGGTATGGAAGATGTCGATGTCGTCATCAATCTACCTGACATGGGGCCGCCCGGAGGAGACATGCCACCGCCCCCTCCAGGGATGGACGGTCCGGAGATGGCCTTCTCGATGCCATTTCCCCCGCCTGATGCTTTCGCAATGCGCAGAGGAGGTCCCCCTGGAGGACCCGGGCATGGCGGTCCTGGTGGTGGAAGTGGCTGCCCGCTATCGATGCTTGATGGCGAGAATGCGGTCACTGATGATCAATACGAAAAATTGTATGACTTGAAAAATCGGACCATGGACCAAGTAGGTCCAAAGATGCTCGAGCTTTGCACGGCCAGCCGCCACCTGAAAGATGTGCTCACGCAAGAGACTATCGACGAAAAGAGTGCGAAAAAATTGCAAGGTCAGATCACCGCACTCAAAGCAGATTTAGAAGGCATCAAGCTCAACAGCAAAATGGAGATGATGCAGGTGCTCACCGGAGCACAGCGGAAAGAGCTGCGAAAAGCGATGATCAAGGGTCCAGGCGGTCGAGGCTCCTGCGGCGGTGGACCACGAGGCATGATGATGAAGCGCTTCGGAAAAGGCGAACACTAGTCTCTCGACGAAAAGGCTCTGACTGTGTTCAGAGCCTTTTCCGTAGTAAAGACACAACAGTTGGTTTACAACCCTCCATAAGCGGCAGGGACTTGCTTCCTGTGGGTATGACTTGAGAGAGCGGATCCGTTTTTAGCTTTAGCCGGAGTGTTTATCATGCCATTACCTTCAAGTTGGAATCGTCACAGGATGGGCAGGCAGAGGAAGAGGAGCTGGTCGTCCCTTTACCTGGCGACCGTTCTTGCCCTTTGTCCTACTTTACTATCCACTAACTTATCTGCACACGGTCAAACGCCGGCAGCTCCGACAGCTGAAGCCCCAACCGCGCTCTCTCAGGCCCAGCTCACCGTGCTGCTGAAAGAATCAGGCGTATCCGTAAGTAACCCACGTGTGGTCGGAACAGGTCCTAGTGTCACTGTTCTTGCTGATGAGCCCGCAAAACCTTCTGATCGCAATCTAAAAATCGAGGCTATTTTTCTCGCGAAGACACTTATCGAGGGCGCTGCCGGCCAGATAGATAAGGTGCAAGTGATCTTCTCGAACAAGGGTGAAGAGGGTCGATTCATCTCGATCACGAGCAAAGAAATACAGGAGTATGGGCAGGGCAAGATCACTGCGGAGGCGTTCCTCGGCTCTATGCACTTTGCATATGTCGAGCCGGACGACCTGCCTCAGATTGAGGACGGACCGCTCAAGGAAAGGCGATTGCTGATTTTGGAAAGGATTGAAAAGCTTCGCAAGGCAGGTACTGGTGTCAAACCGTTCGAAAAAATCTTTCAGGGCATAGAAACCAGCGTCAAGTCCGGAGAGTCTTCAGATCTGGCCAAACGACTAGACGATCTCGAGTTCCGCCTCGGTCAGCAGGAAGAGCAGATGGCTCTAGCAAAGAAGGCCGCCAGAGGGCAGGGTTTGACCATAGTGAAGAACAAATCGTGGAGTTCATCGGCCAACTCTCTACAAGGCAACCAGGGTCTGGGACTGCGCACGGCTAACGGTAATGGCGGCAACTTCAAGGGACTAGGAGGCGAGTTCGTCGCACACGCCACGCAGGAGATAAGCAAAATGTCTGAGCACAATCCTTCGGACGCCAATAGACTGCGAGAGTTGAAGCGCCAGATTGATGAAAAGCTTGCAGCGAATCGAGGCAGCGAGGCAGTTGCACTGATTGAGCAGTTTAAACAAATTGCCTTTAGCGGCAAAGCCGTAAACAAAGAGCAGTTTAACAGTATGAATAACGGTCAGTTCATCAAAATCCATAACAGACCATGGAATCAGCAGGGTCCGGTATGGAACGCTCTCGATAAAAAGCGAATGGGCTACTAACTCGTCGAACCTCTGCTGATGTTTTTCCTCGAAACCCCCGATGCTTACTCCCGTCGATTCGGAGGAATAATAAAGGAAGCTGCATTCACTTCACTTTATTGACGGAATTCCAAGACTTCACTAGTGGTGACTGATTTAGACCAAAAGCTCGATCCTGAGTCCGGTTCGTTGAACAAAGCGGACCCCATTAAAACACGGGATCCTCTGGTCGGTACCACGCTAGACAACCGCTTTTACATCGAGCGTGTGCTTGGCACTGGTGGCATGAGCGTGGTTTATAAAGCCAAGCAACTGCGAGTAAATCGCTATGTCGCAATCAAGACAATTCGAATCGAGGTTGATACCAAGTCTTCCATTCGTGAGCGGTTTCAACGCGAGATCAATAGCCTATGCGCTTTGAGCCACCCGAACATCGTTACTGTTTACGACTGTATCTTCGGGTGGGACGATCAACCGTACATCGTGATGGACTATCTCAAAGGGCTGAGTCTGGAAGAGCTCATCAAAAAACAGGGACCGCTCGATCTCGACAAGTTCGCAGGCATATCGCTCCAAGTATTGAGCGCGCTGGAGCACGCCCACAAAAAGGGTATCATCCACCGCGATCTGAAACCCGGCAACATTGTCTTGCTAGATGACGAAACCGATATAGTCAAAGTAGTCGACTTCGGCTTGGCCAAACTTGGTCAAGAGAATCGTCGACTGACGAAGTCGGGAGAGCTCTGGGGCAGCCCACCTTATATGAGTCCAGAACAAGCGCAAGGAGAGCCGTCGGACCACCGCTCCGACATTTATTCTCTCGGTGCTGTTATGTATGAGATGCTGACTGGCAAAGATCCATTCTTTGATGTTCCTACAGTATACGAGCTGATCCAGGCACATGTGCTTCGTCCGCCACCGTCTTTTGAATCGATGAATCCAGACATAAAGGTTCCAGCCGCTGTAGAGGCGGTGATTCGAAAAGCGCTTCAAAAGCCTCCTCTCTGGCGCTACCAATCGATCACTGAGTTCCAAAATGCGCTGGTTGAGGCGCTGTCTGGTCAAATGGACGCAGACCAGCAAGAGTACCTGCTTCGATACGGAGCCCGATCAATAAGCAAAGACCAGAGTTTGGCAGGGCGCAAGTCCCTGTCACGGGAAATGGTAGACACCATAGGTAGTGCAGCACGGGCCTCCACGGAAAGAGTCAAGGGGAAATTCGTGAGCAGCGGCGGCCGGCTGAAGTGGATGCCCTGGACAATTGCTGGGCTTTCTTTTGTGATTGCCGTATCGCTTGCTTTTGCCTTATTCCGGTTGTTGTATTTAGAAGCGAATAAAATTCCCGATCCAGCCGTTGCACCGCCTGTAGTATCAGCACCGGCTACTGCCACTGCAGGAGTTAAACGTTCCGTTCAGAACAACGCAGCTTCTGCTTCCGCTACAGCTTTTGGAGCGAGAGACAGAGCCGGTTCAAGCGTGACGTCTGTGAGTGATACCAGTGAGAAATCGGTGCTTTCCGGCGTGAAGGAACCAGCAAAGCTGGAAAACGGAAATTCCAGAGCTCGAGAAAAGGGAAAGCAGAAAACTCGAAAACACGCAACAACGACTCCAAAGAGTTACTCCAGTAGGCCTTCGACAAGCAAAGGTAAAAGCGCGCCCACTTCCTCTCTAGAGAGAGACAAACATTGGAACGAGCTCAAAAAGATGATGAATTAGTGAGCCTTGATGGCTATAGGAGAATTCGGTCTAATGCCCTCTGCGTGTCCCTGTTATTAGCAGTTGCGTATAAAAGACCGATGGAAATTATCTGGGATCACTAATATTGGTCGGGGTCATTAGCAGTTGCATATAAAATGCTCCCGGAAAATATCTCGAATGCCTAATATTTGTCAGTCACTGCGTTTTGACTATCGCCTTGCCTTGCCCTTCTCCATTTGCCGTATCGGTTTACTCGCAACGCTCAAACTCTTTCGTTTAAGGAGTTTTTCCTCTTGAGCAATAAACGGAAAATGCCGCGCCAAGAGCGCCTCGAAACTTAAACTCGCGCGGTGTAACTGTCGCGAATCGCCTTCGCTCTGGTTTCCATCTTCGCCGCTTTCACTTTGTTACCGAGGTCGCGGAGCGTCTTGGCATAACGCTCCAACATTCCGACCAATTGCATACCTTCTCGCCCTCTGGCGAGCGTGTAAACATCGATAGCTTGCTTGTACATGCTTTCGGCTTTTTCGAGCTTGCCTTGAGCCTGGTAGACATTTGCTAAATGTGAAAGTGCGTAAGCTACTTCGACGTGTCGCGAACCGAGCTTTTTGCTTCTCAGCGCAATGACTCTCTTGCAGAGAGCCTCGGCATCCGCATAGTCCTTCTGCGTCTCCATCACTCCGACGAGTGTCTCGAACGACAAACACACATCTGGATGATCAGGCGGAAAGCGCTCATTTCGAGTTTCATATGCTTTTTCGAAGTACTCGCGAGCATCCTCGAAATTGTCCTGCTGATAAGCCACGGCACCGAGCCGACTGTATGTAGCCGCCACCTGCTCGTGATCGTCACCAAGGATGTCGAGTTGCATTTTTAGTGCACGTTTGAAGTTACGTTCGGCTTCCTCTAGTTTGCCCTGCTCGAAAAACAGTTGCCCAAGCTCGCCCAGACTGTTCGCTACCTTGGGATGATCATCTCCAAAAGCCTGTTCTCTCAATGCAAGAGAATTGATTGCGGCTTCCTCCGACTCCGAGAACTTGCCTGCCGCCTGCAGACATCGAGACGTATGATCCAGGACATCTGCTACGTTTGGATGATGCTCGCCGAACGAGGTTTTGTAGAGGTTCTCCAGTCTTCTCCAGAGCTTCAGTGCGCTTTCGTAATCACCGACTTGCTCCTTTAGCTCAGCGACATTCGAAATCAATGATTGAAGCTCCGCCGAATCTTCACCCAGAGAATCAGTCTTTATGTCGAGTGCCTTTTGCATGAACAGATCAGCTTTATCCAGACGTTGCTGCTTCTGATACACAAGCGCGAGATTTGCGAGACTATCCGCAGTTTCCGGATTCGTCGTGCCGAACAGTTTTTTCTGCAGAATGAAAAGCCGAATCAAGACGCTCTCGGCCTCGTCATACTTCTCCTGCGTTCTGTAGATCGCATCGAGATGCTTCAAACTATTGATTACGTCTTCGTGAGTGCTCTGATCGTCTTTCTCGAAAATCTCGGTCGCTCTGACGCAGATTAGCTCAGCCTCTTCGTGACGTTCTGTTTCAAAATACAGTGCCGCTAAACGATCGAGCGTGTCCGCCACATCCGGGTGATCGCTTCCGAGAGCGTTCTCACGGATCTCGAGACAGCGACCGTAAAGATCTTCAGCCTCGTGATAGCGCTCCTGCAGCATCGCCACATGAGCTAGTCTATCGTAAGTAGGCAAGAGTTCGAGATCATCGAAGTTTAACGCCGTTCGTTGCAAACGCAGAACTCTGTTGAGGAGCTGTTCAGCCTCAGCAAAGTGCCCTTGCATCTCGTACATCTCGGACATGCCTTCCATGTACGGTATCAAATGTGGTTGCCTCGACTCAGGGATTTTATCCATCAAGAACCACAGTTTTTCATACGCGCCTTTAGCGTCGATCAATCTATTTTCCTTCAAGTATAGATTGGCGAGGCTGCCCATCGCGGCAACAACTTCCGCATGCGAAGCGCCGAGCTGCGCTTCGCGAATAACTATACAGCGCTCGTAGAGCGGCTCGCAGTCAGTCCAGCGTTCATCCTGATCGAGCAGCGTTGCAAGCGCAAAAAGCACATCGCTGACAGCAACGCTGTCTTCACCAGAGAGCCTCTCTTCCATTGCCAGACATTTGCGATAGGCTTGCTCAGCTTCAACAACATCGCCCCGCAAATGCAAAATTCTCGCTATATCGAACAAAGCAGATGCGTAATCATTCTCGTTATAGACATTACCACTCTCGTAAATCTCTAAAGCTCGTCGGCCAACTGCTTCGGCTTGATCAAACTTGTCCTGTTCGAGGTACACCTGACACAACCGTGACAGAACTTTGGCTAATTCTTCGACGGACAGTTCCGCGTTCGCGTCACGCAACCCAACTGCTTGCTCGAGTAACGGTTCCGCTTCCTGATACTTCTTTTGGTGGCATAAAACATCGCTGAGTTTTTCCAGAGTGACAGGCACGCGATTGTCGCCCTTCTCAAATGCATCGCATTCCTTGAGGGCTCGCCGCCATAGCATTTCTGCTTCCTGATAATTGCCGTACTGCAGAGCATAATCTGCGTCAGCCTTCAGATGGCTCCATCTGGTGCTCATACCCGAACTACCTTGATTACTGAGCTAATAAGACGTTAAGTATCATAGGATAACAGAGAGGCGCCAAGACTTTTTAGTTGTGCTGTCAAATATTTCCATCTGTAGAAAGTTATGCAGTTGTCAAAGAGCAGTCATAGTTGTGAAATACGGTCAGGCGACCTTTCGACGGAATGAAACCGGGCTTTGGCAATCAAGTGCAGATTACTTTCGAGTTAACGGAAACTAGGCTCAGCGATATTTTCGGCGTGGCTTTAATACTCAAGTGAGAACAGCCTCTACCGATATTCGCTATCCGCGATAATTTCCGGCAGTTACGCGCGAGTGCTGACAAAAGTATTAACGTCGTGCTTCCACCTCCAAAGCCTAAAGGGTTAAACAATTGCGCGGATGAAAGTATCGGTTAACTAGAGCGAGCTTTCAGATTTACCACGAATACTGTGGCGACCCCCTAACGGACTGCCGCTATCGTCGACGACACGAACGAACGTACGAACGAATTAACTAACTAACTAACTAACTAACTAACTAACTAACTAACTAACTAACTAACTAACTAACTAACTAACTAACTA
>JAIERK010000190.1 GCA_019746975.1 Candidatus Obscuribacterales bacterium | reverse complement strand
TGCGCACGATATTGTTTTCAGGTTGAGGTGCAGTCAGGCTGCAGCCGGCCGTCTGCGTGTGGAAGCGCAGCTTAAGCGAGCGCTCGTTTTTAGCACCATAATGATCGCGCATGCGCTTCGCCCAGATACGGCGAGCGGCGCGGTATTTAGCAATCTCTTCAAAGAAATCAATGTGAGCGTTGAAGAAGAACGAAAGTCTCGGAACGAAATCATCGATTGTCAACCCAGCTTCAACGCCGGCGTCTACATAGGCAAAACCGTCAGCAAGCGTAAATGCCAGCTCCTGCGCTGCTGTCGCTCCGGCTTCGCGGATATGGTATCCACTTATAGAGATTGTGTTCCAGCGTGGGACTTCCTTCGTACAGAAGACCATCATGTCTTGAATCAGCCTAAGAGCTGGTCTAGGTGGAATGAGGTAGGTCTTCTGAGCGATGTATTCCTTAAATATGTCATTTTGCAACGTGCCGTCCAGCTTCTTCCAATCGAAACCGCGTTTACGAGCATTAGCAAGGAACATGCAATAGATGATCGGAGCTGGTCCATTGATGGTCATCGAAGTCGAGACTTTATCGAGCGGCAGGTCCTGATACAGGATTTCGATGTCTTCGAGCGAGTCGATAGCAACGCCACATACGCCGACTTCGCCGTCAGCCTTTGGGTGATCGGAGTCGTAACCCATCAACGTCGGCAGATCAAAAGCCGTAGAAAGTCCGGTCTGCCCCTGGGAAAGTAGATATTTAAAACGCTGATTGGTCTCTTCCGGTCCACCAAACCCGGCGAACTGGCGCATTGTCCAGAGCTTTCCGCGATACATCGTGTCGTGGATACCACGTGTATAGGGAAACGTGCCTGGGTCGGCAAGCTGCTTGTCATAATCGAGACGCTTGACGTCGTCCGGCGTATACACTGGCTTCAGGGGAATACCGGATAGTGTCTCGTGCACTTTCTCGGCTTCTGGTTTCTTCGGCTTGGATAGCTCCTTGACCATTGCTAAATCCCCTTAAATTGCTTGTTTTTTCTACGGTTTGTCTAAATACATAGTGCGGCGCGCCAGATCTCAGATATGATCGATTCACTTTGGCAGGCACATACCATTGTACTGAGATTCTTTCACAATCGAGGAGCTTTTGTCATGACTTCAACCACAGGGACGCAGAATGCCGCTCAAATGATTAAGGATATTCTGAGTAGTAACAAAGCCATTCCAGTGAAAGCTCCACGAGGCGAATCACTCAATACCAAAGGTTGGATACAGGAAGCGGCGCTGCGTATGCTGCTCAACAACCTCGATCCAGAGGTTGCGGAGCGACCTCAAGATCTAGTTGTTTACGGAGGCTCAGGTAAAGCAGCTCGGGACTGGGATTCATTAAGAGCGATCATTAAGTCTCTTGTAAACCTGGAGAATGATGAGACTCTTCTAGTTCAGTCAGGTAAGCCGGTTGGTGTTTTTAAGACCCATGAAGATGCTCCCAGAGTGCTCATCGCCAACTCTAATCTTGTCGGCAAATGGGCGACATGGGAACATTTCAGAGACCTGGAGAATAAAGGTCTCATCATGTTTGGTCAGATGACTGCCGGGAGCTGGATTTACATTGGCACACAAGGCATTTTGCAAGGCACGTATGAAACATTCGCATCGTTGGCGAAGAAACATTTTGGTGGCACTCTCAAAGGCCGGATTGTATTAACCGCAGGGCTTGGTGGCATGGGTGGTGCCCAGCCGCTCGCTGTGACGATGAACGAAGGAGTTGCTCTCTGTATAGAGGTTGACCCTGAGCGCATCCGCAGAAGGTTGGAAACCAAGTATCTCGATGTCGAAGCCGACAACGTCGCACACGCGATCGAACTGGCCGAGCAAGCGAAGAAAGATGGCAAAGCTCTATCCATCGGTCTTCTAGGCAATGCCGCTGATGTATTGCCCAAAATGTTTGAAAGCGGGTTCCGCCCAGATTCGCTTACCGATCAAACTTCAGCACATGATCCATTGAGTGGTTATATACCGCTCGATGATAAAGGCGTACCAATGAGTCTTGAAGCTGCGGACAAGCTTCGCACCTCCGATCCGGAGAAGTATCTGCAGCTATCAACCGAATCGATTGCCAAACATGTGAGATGCATGCTCGATTTCCAAAAGGCTGGTTCCATCACATTCGACTACGGCAACAACATCAGACAGGTTGCGTTCGACAAGGGCGTTACCAACGCATTCGATTTTCCAGGATTCGTCCCTGCGTACATCCGACCTCTCTTCTGCGAAGGCAAAGGTCCCTTCAGATGGGCTGCGCTGTCCGGTGATCCCGAAGACATCGCGGTAATCGATAAAGCGATTCTGGACAACTTCAAAGAAGACAAAGAGCTTGCTCGCTGGATCAAAATGGCTTCCGAGAAAGTCAAATTCCAGGGACTACCCTGCCGTATCTGCTGGCTAGGCTACGGAGATAGAGCCAAGATGGGCTTGATCATGAATGATCTGGTCAAGAACAAGAAAGTAAAAGCGCCTATCGTCATCGGTCGCGATCACCTCGATGCTGGTTCCGTTGCTTCGCCGAATCGCGAGACAGAGGGAATGAAAGACGGCACCGATGCTGTTGCCGACTGGGTTTATCTCAATGCATTGATCAATGCTGTCGGCGGAGCGAGCTGGGTATCGCTCCATCATGGTGGCGGTGTCGGTATCGGATATTCACTACACGCCGGTCAGGTTATCGTTGCCGACGGCACAGAGGCTGCCGCGCGGCGCCTCAGCCGCGTTCTCACAACAGACCCTGGAATGGGCGTCATTCGTCACGTCGACGCTGGCTACGAAGAAGCCGAGCGCTGCGCGAAGGAAAAGGGCGTGCGCATTCCAATGTGGGAAATTTAGGACGAAAGTAATATTTTTGGTAAGCAAAATCACCCCGTCTATCGCTAAGTTCGAAAGTGCTTAGTCGGCGTGCCAGGCAGTCATGAAGCAAATTATTGCTCAGGACTCGTCGAGGACTTTCGGAAGAATCGAATACACATTGACAATACGCCTACCAGGACGACCGCCCAAGAGACGAACGTACTCATCGAGTTCATCGTGTGCCCAAAACCGATTACTATGCATAAAAGCGCGGCTCCCGTAACCACCGGAAGCATCTCTCCAACGTTATCCCGATCCGAAAAGTGCTTCAAGAGAGACTTTCTCTGGAGCGAATATAGAAGAGTGACAAAAAGTTCTATCCCGAGATACGTGAGAAACAGTCGGACAAAATCTGACATCGGAATGCGAATCGGACCAACTGCGCAAAGTATGAATAGATTATATGTCACGACTCTGTTGAGAACGGCCTCGGCCGCTACGCATATAACTTCCGGCAGAATCTGACGAAAAGACGCTTCTTCCATGGTCTTTTTGAGCGCCTCGCCTCTTTCGTCATATATTGAGGTTGGTGTGATGCCGAGGAAACGAATCATTCCACCGAACCGCCAGAATGATAAGAGCGGAAACGGGATAAAGAGTGACAAAGAAACAAGTGCTATAGCCACGTCGCGCAATCTCGACTTCTTATTCTTCTCTTCGTCGAAGTCGTTGCTTTTATCGGTGAGAATGAATATTGGATAGATGAGAAAGAAGCTCCAGTAAATTACTGACGTGATGAAAAACACCTGGAGTTGCCCGGTTTGTTGGAGTACTGATTGCAAGTGCGCGCCGCCTATGAAGAAGAGTCCTGCAAGTTCTAGAAAATTGAACTTCACAAGATCCCACCAGGCCTCCATGCCACCACTAGCGATGACCATGCTGAATTGCATGATGATCGCAACGTAGGAGTTGAGCATAACGAAGGTGAGGATTGCTTCCGGCCAGTTTCGCAAAGAGTAACGAGTCTCTTCTGTCAGCTCGCTAGTCCTGCTCACTAGTTTGCTTGATTCACTTTTCCTGAAGTTCGACGTTTTCAGTGCAGGTGTTTTTGCGGGCGCACTCGTTATTGACTCAGGAACTGATTCCTTTATCTCGTCAGTGACCTTGAGCTTTATCTCTTGCTTCTCTAACTGTTCATCCATGAATAGGATATTCCCGGTTTCCTTGTGCGAACACGAGCGATTCGTGCTTTTAGAAAAAGCTACTTACCCGGGTCATCCTGTCGGTCTGCGATCGTGCCCCGAAACCCCTTCGAATTCTTTGGAAAACTATTCCTTAGTTTCGAGAACAAGATGTACGTGCCTGACAAGAAAACAACCGAACCAATAAGAAGATCGCCGCTTATCGACCCATGAAATGCGTTGCCTATTTTGGAAGTTACCACCATCCCTCCTAAAACCGTCACAGCTACCAGTATTTCGCGGTTGGTTGTACATGTACGCAGGCCCCCACGTACCATCCGGAAAGAAGTCTCCCGTGTGAGGGATAATCACATCAGGCGCTGGGTGGGTAAGTCCCTTCCGATAGAATGTCCGACGGTGAGGACCAGACTGGTCAGAAGGTAGACCGAAGTCTCCCGTTTTTGGCTTAAACTGCTCAGCAGACTTGCAGGGCAATGACGCGCAAATGAGTGCTGACACGACAACTATGGCGATTCTTTGAATCATAAAATTGGACTGTCTTGATCTGAGTGCAAAGAGCGAACCAGGCTATCGACAATGGATTGATCCACAACTCCATGTTATCTAATTCTGTTATTGAGTTGCGATCAGTTGGCACCGTTTGATGTCACAAGCGCTAATATGGTATGGGGGTGAGTGTAACGCATGGGCGACCAAGACAGTAGCCAAATAGAGACAGCTATCAATGAGGCGGCGCATGCGGACGAGGGACGTACTGTTCCTACGAGCGCTGATGCAGGCAGTCGCTCAGAACTATCCGGACTTGATTCCCAACACGCTGCGATGTATGAGATTCTGCAGGTAGATCCTGGCGCAGATGTCGAAGTTATGCGACGTGTGTTCTGCTTTCTGGCAGAAAAGCACCACAATGAGAATCCTGACACCGCATACGGGATGTGGCGGACGATTCTCTACGCATGGAACACGCTCTCAAACAAAGAAGTTGGAATTCGTCAGGCTGAAGCCATGCCATCCAACCATTATCACACCCTGCAAGTTTCACCACGGGCAGAGCTTGGCGTAATTAACGAGGCTTATCATTTCTTGCTCTTGAAGTATCATCCAGACAATAAAACAACTGGAGATCCGAAAAAACTAGAGTTAATTTCTGACGCATGGAACACACTATCTGATACGAATCTTCGACTAGATTACGACAAAACTCTGAGGACTTAGATTCTCGACTCGACCGACACGACACGACTCGACTCGACTCGACTCGACTCGCCATTTTCAGGAATGGGATTATTATGGAATCCACGACTGCTGATTTGATTGATTGAGGCGAGAGAAGAACGCCTTCAACTATCTCTGCACAACGAGATCCGTTGATATTCAGACGGAAAGACTTGGTATTGCCCTCCGAAATTGCCAATCATACAAGTACGATTACGCAGCCGTATTATGCAGCCGCCTTCAAGTTCAGCCGTGAAACCTTGATGTTTGCAGGTGAGACATAAAGCACTATGTCGCGACCAGTTTTCGGTTTTGAATTCAGGCACGCCTGGAACAGATCTTTGTTGTTCCAGCGCTCTGGGTCTGACGTCCACCAGTGGTTAGCGGCATAACATTGCAGATACTTGCGTGCTACGCCACCATGAATCAGATTAACGTACTCAATCAATGCGCCGATCTCTTCAACTCGTCCGTTCGCGCCTGCGTGATTGATCGATTGGACGGGAATCTCCTCCAACCTACTATATCGATCACCTGCAACTAGCCTGATAAGTGGGAAATCTATCTGAAGAGCCAGTAGCGACTCACTCAACTGGGGAATTGTTAACTGGGTTATGTCTAGCAGTCGATTGAAAGTAATTGCTTCTTCAATTGGAATTGCATCAAAGACACGCGCATGCTCTGGTGGAAGTACAGGCGAACGAATTTCTACCACTTCGCTCTGTGCCGGATTCGCCTGCCGTTGAATTTCGAATTCATCCTCCTCCGCTCGAGGATGAGCGAAAGGCGGTGTTGCCCGAGATCGTTTGTGATAGATCTCCAGAAAGGCAATCGAACTGAACTCCTGAAAGTCGCCCGTCATCTGATCGACAATTACGAACGCAATCTTTTTGATGATCTCATCGGCGGTCGAGTCTGACACTCCGCTGACAGTTGCAAGCTCTCCTTTTTGAAAATCTACACCATTCGTCTTTAGAAAAACTGCGATTAGATAGGGTCTGAGTTTTTTCGCATGATCGAACATGGTTCCTGCTGTGACCCAGCAATCTCTGTTGCATTCACCACACTTCGTCTTTCGCGTACGGATATCCTGCGATAGAACGTTGCCGCAGGTACATTGAAACCCGTCACCTTTGCGGTAAAGATCAAGTATGTACGCAATAGCATCCGACTCGGTTTTCACTCGACGTTTGAATCCGGCAGCGAGCCGCTTGATTCGACGAACCCGTACTTTCTTCTGTTTTTTTGATTCTTTTTTCATTAGCATCACCTCCATACTTTTAAATACGTATTTCGGGTCAAAAAAGTTCAATTTCGTTTTACGGTTGCGAAAAACCACTCACTGCGGCGCTTTCCGGGCACAGGTTGATATATTCGATTGAAAAGTGTTTGCCGATATCGGCAAACACTTTTCAATCGATTGTGTAGCACCAGGAGTCGAAAGCCCGCTTATTCAGCCATGTTACGCTGGACCGATGCGGCTTGTTCTTTCGGCAAATACTTCCTAAATTTATATCAATTGGGCAAAGGGTAGTCGGTGCAACTATTCTGCACAGCCTTGCCAGTTTGCGACAGACTGCGGAAATAGACTTATGGTGCTCTGTCTATGCAACGTCAGTTACGAGTCATGGTAAGTAATTTTTTCGCATACAAATACAAAAGCGAAAACTAAATACGAAGGAAAACAGCCGGGCTCACACCCGGCTGTTTCGTTAACACGGCAAATGGCGGTAGGTGATCAACCGCAGCAGGCGGCGTTCTCATCGCAGCATTGTGCACCGGGAGTGCAGCAGCTGGAGGCGCTTTGGGCAGCCTTCGAAGACGCTGTCGAGGTGTTGGTCACAGCCGTGTCGCAGCACGATTCTTGAACTTCGCAGCAAGCGGATTGCTGAGCGCAGCAACCCTGGGCATTGGTGACGCTCTGCGCGATTGCAGGGAGTAGACCGAATGCGGTAACTGCCAGTGTTGTAGCGAGAATTGCAAATCTGTTTTTCATAATAGATAGCTCCTTAAGTACGTGTTTAGGGGAACTACGCTTCAACCAAAGCGTAGAAACATTAGCGGAGAGCTATCGGTTTAAATCAGAAATGATCTATATAGAAGGTAGACTTTGTTAGAGGCAAGATGTAGAGGTCTACGATCGAGGTCCAAACGTGCCACTGACGGCGCTGGATGGACGGAATCATGCATCTGCGGAATGATAGTCGAGACTGCGGCAGGCGTTCTCAGTGCAGACTGAGACGTCTCGCTGGTCGGAGCGACCGGCTCTGAGGTGGTCATCTCGCAACAGGTGCCGCTGACCTCAGCACAATCCGCAGGGGCTGGGGCAGAGACGCAGCAGCACGACGGTGCCGGACCACTGTCCACACTGCAAAACGCCTGAGCCGGAATAACCGACATCAGGGAGATTATTAGTGCTAGGAAAAGTCTGATCACTTAGCCACTTCCTTCGCCGCTTCGAATGCTGTTGTCGCAGCTTGCCCACTTTACAGCTTTCAAATTCGCCACAGGGATTAACGACGCATCACTAGTCCAAATGTTCCCAAGTTTCAAAAAAAACTTTTCCAGAAGAACCAGAGCTGTCAAGCGCACCTGAGCTTTGTAGTGTTCGTGTGTTAAATCACTAAGTAAGTAAGTAAGTAAGTAAGTAAGTAAGTAAGTAAGTAAGTAAGTAAGTAAGTAGGTCCGTTCGAGAGAGAGAGAGAGAGAGAGAGTGTGTGTGTGTGTAGACAGCACCGAATATGGTGCTAATCACACTTATTCTGAGGTCTAGGCAATTTAATGAACTCATAAGAACCAATTTCATCAACATTCTTGATGAATGGGAAAAACTCGTGCTCCATAGTTTCGTAGTCTCGACCACTCCGGTAGGTGCATCTGCGGTACGAAGCAGGAAGTCCAGGCACAGGCTCCCAGTCAATTAGATGTGTATCTCTTTATTGGTCAACAATCTCTCGACGTTTCCACCTAGATAAATCTGGAGTAGGCATATCGGAAGGCAAACCAGCCACGCAATGCCCAGCACGATCATCCAGAGCAACCCAAGCTTCGTCGTTTTTTTCAGATAACAAATCAACGCTTCAAGAACAATAAGCGAAGGAATCGCATTTGTTAGGAGTTCGCAAAAGGCATTCCAAGGACTCGGGCACGAAGTAATAGTCCAAGCCATGCGAAATCGGAATTGCTGCGTACAACGCCAGCAAGAATGGCCAATATCGCTTCGGCACAGACGTGCGACCTGGAGACACATGGATCGTAATACCGTCCAGAACCCGACCTCTCAATCCTTTTAGCTAATATAACAGAACGCTTCTCAATACAGGAGCCCACAGACTGGCGTCGGTTATACTAATGCGTCTGGCTTGGCGTATTTCTCTCTTTCAGGTATCAATCGTGGTCAGGATTAACGCGTTTAGAATTTTCGTCATATCATTACTGTGCACCATCTGTAGTGTCAGCCCGAGTTCTGCATTCACACTTTACTCTGGTGTCGCTCACTCCGATTACCTGGCGCCTGTGTCGGATCAGCCAAGCACGCAGAATCCGCCGAATCCGGCATCCGCGTTTAGCTTGGCTGCGCAGCGCACCGCGCCACAACCGCAGTTCGACGGCTCCGCTCAACAGGGGCACATGGATGCCTACCAAACACTACCGCGATTGGGCGGCAATGTAACGACTTCTGCAACATCCGCTCCAACGGTCGAGTGGTTCATGATTCCAAAATGGATGGCTGGCCAGTGGAAGAAACAGGGCGACCTCACCGTCAGCTATCGAGACCTGCGCACAAACAGATTCACCAGCATGTCGGCATGGACTGAAAATGAGATGAGCATCTCCTGGGGCCACCAGTACGATCGCATGGGCAACATCTGGCACGCTGACATATTGCCGCTGGAGAAAGACGGCTGGACGAAAGGTAAGATTGCGCGCTTCATAATGGTTAACCTCAAATGCGAGCGCAGCACACCACAAGAGCTGGTTACGCGGGCTCGTTATCTCGTCACCGAGACCTGGAATGGCACAACCCAAGTCGCCGATGTCTTCCAACAGGAGTCACTCAACGACTACACCATGCTCCAGGACGGACAACTAGAGAACATCAGTTCTAACCGCATCTTCTCATCGCGAGGTCAGCCTCTACACGAAGGCGGGCTCGTGACGCGCTTACAGAAATACGGTCCGTTCGCTCCACAGCGATATCAAAACAACATCGATCTTGTTCAATCATTAAACAGCTATCTGGAATCGCATGGTATGCAAAGTTTAATGGTTTCAATTCAGTAGCTGGTTTGACTATCAACACCCCAAAAATATTTCGATGATTCGATTCCAGGCTGCCGGAGCACAAGAGCCAGAGGCAAATGCTGCGTCTAACGATGTCGCCAATTGGACAAACTTTCGATTTCCAATTTATTCCAAACGCTCGTCACAGTTCTCCTTACAGAACCGGTTCCCGCTTATCAAGATGTTATTCTGTGGGCGTCTCGCTCCACCGTCCTTTCTATGAAGGGACTTAATGAGGACATGCGCAATGTCGAACAAAACTCTGCCGGTAAACACTTTTGTTATTCCACTAGCACTTACCGGATTGATAGCTTCGGCGAATATACCGGCCGCAGCCCGACATAATGATGGAGATCATCTAGCCCGTCTGGCGCAACGACAAGCACGCATCCAGATTCGCGAGGACCGACGCAACGCAAGAGTCAACGGACTATCGGTAAATCCTATACCACCGCCGGCAGTTACAAGGCCGCTATCCGTTGCAATCGAATCTCGAGACAATCCCTATCAAAATGTTTTACACAACATCTCGAATCCGAGTCTTACGCAGAATCTGCACAACCGCTCTCAAGTTCTCACTACTGCAGGCAAGCTGCAGAATGTATCCGGTGGTGCCGAGTTAGACCTAACATCAGACAGTCGCTCAATCAAGCTGGGGGAAAACCTCTTTGAGAATGGCAGCTCAGTTTCCATCACAGTCGGCGGAGAAGAGAAAACGCTTGCAGCAGGTGCATTCGTAACTCCGGCCGAATACGTCGCTGTCACGCAGAAGCTCGCCGGCAACCAGGGTCTGGTCCTCGCCGGCAAAGGCAACGCTGTAGGGGGAGATGTCCTTCTCAGTATTCTCAGCGATGCCGGCAGAAAAATCGAAGCGACATCTCTGGTCGTACCGGAAAAAGTACAAGCAATCGGCAACTTCGCCGACAAGGGTGACTTTCGATTGACGGGACAGCTCAACAATTTCGGTTCTGTAGTTGCGCTATCGACCAACAATGCGGCAACAGAAGCAAAAATCGGCGCACGCTCCCTCTACAACGCGGAAAGTGGTGTCATATCCTCAGTCGGTTCTAACACCCTCGCAAGCAGATTTGGTCCACTGAATACCTCGTTAGACCTGAATCTCGACGCTACAGATTCTTTCATTAACTTAGGCACCGTATCGAGTGCCGGGAACCTCACCATCTCATCGGCGCAGGTGGTAAATGCCGGCGGAACAATGTCCGCTCAGGGTCACGTCAATCTCAACTCAGCCAATATCGACAATTACGGCACGATCGTTTCAAATAACGGCAACGTCAACGTCGACTCGCCTCTGCCTACGGCACTCTCTGTCACCAATAATGGTGGCACGATTCGAGCTCTAAATGGCGCGATCAATGTAAGGACCGCAAATTTCACAGACAAACTTGACACCAGCCTGAGCGGTGGTGATTGGATGTCGCAAAAACTAATCATCAATGGCGGAGAGGGAGTGATTAACGTCAATGTTGGACAACTTACGGGCGCTGTGACCGCCCACGCCGGCTCCGCTTTCATTGAAGCGAGCACTTCCAACCTGATCCTTGACGACGTAACTACGACCGGCGACCCGATAATCAAAAACACAGGCGACATCTCGCCCGGCAGCATATCAACCAGTGGCGCCCCCCTGGCAATCATTGCAGGCGGTAGCATATTGGCCACCGGAGCCACCCTTGATACAAGCAACGCCGCCGGAGCAGGAGGAAGCATTCTTCTAGCAGCAGGCGTGACATTCGAAGCTCCTAACGGCACTCACCCCAATGAGACATGGATTACAGGTCTCACCTCGACAGGTGGTAACATCGACGTCAACGGCGGATTGATCAAATCTGACGGCACGTTGTCGGCCGGCGACATCGTTATAGCGGCCTGCCCTGGCGACCTTTTCGTCGGAGGCAATGTTCTCATCGGCAACATTTCCGCAGATGGCGGTATGGGTGCTAATGGCAACGTAACCGTACTTGGTCGTGAGTGCAGCATCTTCCAGGTCGATAACTCGCTGGGAGTCGTTGGTACAGGCAATACCCTAATCAGCTCCTTCTCTCCACGTATTGGAAGCGAACCGATCAAAATCTCCGACACCGGCACGCCTGCCACAAGCGGCGCTATAATTTCCGGCTCATTCGCACTCACCGTCACAACTGCTGATCCTGATCCGGGCGATACACTCATCATTAATGCCAATGTGGGCGGAACGCTTCTGTTGGAGTCACCCGATGACACTATCGTTCAGGGAAGTATCAACGCAAACTTCATCAGCATTTCCGGAAATGAATCGACTGAGTTTACGGTCGGTGCCGCGGCATTTGCAGAGACAGGCATCCAGATTTTGTCGCAAGGCCTAAATGACAGTCCTGCCACGGGCATTGATGACAGCAAAATCGGCAACCTTGTCACCAACAGCGGCGACATCTCCATCTTCCAGGAGAGAGGCAAACTCAAAATCAACGAAGGTGCGATTATCACCGCCAATGAAGGTGACGTGTGGATTCAGAACCTCAATACAACAGGAAAGGCTGGTAAGAAGACGGATTTCCTTGAAATAGGTAAAGATGCACAGATTAGCGCTTTAGCCAGTACGGCAGGTCTCGGAAATGTGACGATCGCGACTGGAGTAATTCCGACTCCACCGATTGCAGGAAAACCCTTCAAGAACGTGACTTTCAGTATTCAGAACGGCGGAGCAATCAATTGGGGGAAAAAGGTCACGTTGAGCAAAGACGACAACATTAGTGTAACCGCCAAAGGAGCGATCGTAACGTTCGCCAATGGGCTCAAGAAAAAAGCATTTTCGATAGACAGCAATGTAGTCATCATCGCTGACCCACCTGGACTCAGTCTCCCTCAGGTTGACAGCGCTTCTGTTTCCAACGTATCCAACGTATCCACCATATCCACCGACGACTCCGCTCAAATTGTTGCTAAATCAATTCCGAATGCTCCATCAAAAGGACCTAGCGAGAGTCTTCCTTCGCTTACGGATGTATTTCCCTCTGGCACCCTGCTCGACGCGGATACCATCAGCAACCTAACGACGGTCTCGACTCTTATCGCCAACCGGAGTGTTCCGACGGAAAGAGTTGAAAGTGCCACAGAGAATGCCGACACTACGAACGCCGTGTCCGCCTTCGTTTGGTTCGAACATGACCTGAGGCTTCCAAACTCCAAGACCCTGACTCAAAAACCTAAAGATATAGGCTCCGCGAGATTCGCCGAGACGGCCAAGCTCAATCGAGGCAAGATTCTGTTCGCTCCGAATTGCGCTACGTACCTAGAAACTCCTTACGGCACCGTCGCGATCGATGCCGGTTCTATGGCTCTGGTTGTCGCCGACGAAAATGCTCTTGGTGTCTACGATTTGCATGATGGGAAGAAAGGCTCCGTCAGGGTAACTGTGGACGGTAAGACCATGTATCTCAGCCCTGGACATTGCACAGTAGTAAGCAATAAGCGGGGTCAATTCGGCGATGTTAATCCTGCTCAGACAGTCGGTTACGGCAGACTCAACGAGTCCATAAGCGCAACCGGCAACCGCGTCTTCACTGCGGAGTTCTCCACGGTGCATGCCGCCACTTCGATTACTCCGCTCAGAGAGATAATGCAGTCGAAGCACCCGCAGGCGCAAAGACTATCCGCCAAGTTTCTGAAGACCTCTGCTGTATTGATGCACCTCGGTCATCAGGATTTCCAACTCCACTCCAAAGCGACAATAGCGGCATGGAAGAAGTAAGTCCGTATTCCAAAGATGATGAGAGTTTGGAGCGCATACTCGGAGCCGGATAGCCCATGCTATCTGACTGCCCGAGATACATACACGCACCCATTCTTACATACATCCATCAAGAGGTATTCGAAAAATCTAGTACAGCAAGGGATGATCGTTACTGCAAGGATGGGAAGACTACCCTTCCTAGACACAAACAATTTTCAACGATTACCAAGCTAAAACAATGGTGTATACGTGCCACCACTGATAATATCGTGATCATCCAATTCAAGAATTGACAATCATCAGATATCGATCGATATCGATCGGCTCAGAATCGTTAACCGCAGAACCTAATTGGACAAAGTTGAGTCTAAAGTAACCCGTCAAAGAACACACTCTTTACCTCAGTACGCGGTTTATTAGAATAGTTTTCCCACGGACTTAACTCTTGCCTTACTCTGGAGGGATATCATTAGGATTGGAAATAGTCTGTATTTACTAAATAAAGCATATGGGTCGACTCGTACAGAAATTCGGTGGCACTTCACTAGCAGACATCGGCAAGATCAAAAATGCCGCTGAAATCGCAGTAGCCGCTGCCCACGAAGGGCATGAGGTCGCGACAGTAGTCTCCGCCATGGGACACACAACGGACCAGCTAATCGGATTAGCTGAAGAGATAACAGATAGACCAAATCCGAGAGAGATGGACATGCTCCTTACAACTGGCGAGCAGGTCTCAATTGCATTGATGTCAATGGCGATTCAGTCTCTTGGCTACCAAGCACGTTCCTTCACGGGCGCCCAGGCCGGCATCATTACCGAGAGCAATCACGGTTTAGCGAAGATTCAACAAATCGCCCCCCAATCGGTCGAAGCCAGCCTTCAGCGCGGCGAAATCGCGGTCATTGCAGGGTTTCAGGGCGTAACCCCCAATAACGAGTTGACCACACTGGGTCGGGGCGGCTCCGACACCACAGCCGTTGCGGTCGCAAGCGCGATCAATGCCGACAGATGCGACATCTATACCGACGTGAACGGCGTCTACACAGCGGATCCGCGACTATTGGACAATGCTCGCAAGCTGCCGTCCGTCAGCTACGAGGAGATGCTTGAGCTTTCCGCCACCGGAGCACAGGTGCTCGCTGCAAGATCGGTAGAACTGGCGATGGATGCGAACGTTCCTCTAAGGGTACGTTCGACCTTCGAACCAAAAGACGTCGGTACTTTGATCGGACATCGAATCATGGTTCCGGAATACACTGTCTGCAGCATCGCCTGTGACATGACACAGGCCGCTTTAACACTGAAGTCCAGAATGGTTGAGAAAACAGCCGCCACTCTCGATGGCATTTCCGCATTGTTTACTCGACTGGAAGAGCTTCGAATCAACACAGATATGCTTATGCTGCTCGCGCATGAAGACGAGCCTTCGCAAGAGATGGCTTTTACTATCGATCGCAAGGCGCTCGGACGCGTGCAATCTTTGATCGACTCACTTAGCTCTCAGCTCGGCAATCCACGCGTCAACGTCGACACGGACATCGCGCGAATCTCGGTAGTCGGACGCCGGCTTACGCAACGCCCAGAAGTGGTGGCAAGCGTATTCGAAGCACTCCAATCAAGTGGAATCCCCGTCAATATGGTAGCAACCGGCGACATTCGAGTTAGCGTTCTTCTACCCGCAAGATATGCGAAAGACGCGGTTAAGCTCATTCACAGCAGATTCCGCCTCGAAGAAGATTGCTTCGTTGCCTGACCTATAGGGTTTGACTTCGAAGCGGCAACTGCAAAACATGCCAGCCCGCAGTTGTTTCGAATACTCGCAGACCTACATATCTTAGTGCCATCAACTTAGGCAATTCTTTGCTAAGCTCGGTCAGATGATGTATTCTTAGCCGAATCAGGCAACAAGAATCCTAACAGTTGTAAGTTAGCGGACAAAAGCACATGACACCATTTGAAAGTATTTTCGACAAAGTAAAGTCGGCTGCCGGGAAGGTAGCAGATCAGACCAACCGCGCAGCCAAGCTCGGCAAGCTCAAGATGAATGTGGTCACACTCAACTCGGAGAAGAATAAGCACTTACAGGCTATAGGTTTGCGCGTGTACACTCTCTTGGAAGAAAATAGCGCGATCGACGGCAACGTACTAAAGGACAAGATCAAAGACGAAATCAGTCAGATAGAGCGCATCGACGAGAAGATCAAGGAGATCGATAGCGAAATTGCCGAACTTCAGTTACACACTCAGCATGTCGACGTAGATGATGTTACCGACGATCATGAGACCCCCGACAGCGGCGTAAAGCAAGACAATTAGATAACCCTGATCTACATAGGGTGCTGTTAGGGGAGTTGCCTGTTCGGGAGAATTGAATGATAAAGCCAACATTCGTTTCTATTGCCACGAAAGCGGTCATGCTTATTTTTGGCGCAGTTCTGGTGGCGTCGCCTGCCGGAGCTGACTCGATATCTCCGAGCGTTGGAGATATCGGGAAAGTCTATTCGACCGAACGTCCCGATTCATCGTATTTCGGCACCGGTGCTGGAGCCAAGTTGAGCGAAGCTTCACAACTTCGATTCACTGGAGAACAGCTCATTATCGAAGGCAAGATTGATGAGGCTATTAAGAAATTTGCAAAGGCAGTGCAGTTTGATCCGGCTGATCCGGGTGGGCATTTGATGCTTGCACGCGCGATGACACAAAAAATCAAGTCGAACCGGAATGGCATCGATTGGGAGTTGTACGGTCAATGCCTTGATGAATGGACGCTATTAGCCAGACACGACGCAGATCATCTCGAACAACAAGAAGCTCGCACTGCGATAAGCGGCTTGAAGCGCATGGCTAAGCTTCAGGTACAGAAAGCAAAAGGCAAACAGCCGAAGCGATCTTTCCTGGCTGGACTAAACCCGCTAAACAAAATCAGATAGCTCAAGCTAGCAACTCAATGTTCGATTTAATCGCGGCTGAGTCTTGCGGTCTCAAAGAGCTTCCTGTGCCACATAACCGTCCTGGGCACGGAGGAAAGCTAGACCTTGTGGACGGATAAGGGACTTTCATAACTACGGCGTAGTTCTTTAGAGCTAGAGGTTTCGCTTTGGATGAGACCAGAAGGCAGTATCGTATGATGAAAAGCAATTTCAAAACCTGTACGCAATGCGGACTCCAGCTCAGAAAAGCAAATTGTTCGACCCAATACATCAAAAAGGTTGCGATGCCTGGAATAAGTTTCTTTAGCTTCAGTTTCAATTTTCCCAAACAGGAGGTCCATCATCAGATCCTGCGGTTGGTCGAGAAGAATGGAACCATGTTGAAGAACACCGTGTCGTCTGCGCAATTGCGCGCTGCCGATCATCTTCTTACCATCATGATGTAGGTCGGCGCTCGTGGTGGCGAGGAAACAGTCATGAGCGTTTTTGTATTGACTGGATGATTCACCCAGAGCGAGAGTCACTCCAAGGGTCTGAAACGCCAGGATTAACCCTTCGCAGATTTGCTTGTAAGCTTTTATCACGCTGTCGCTGAGAGCACCTTGCGATTCGGTTCCAGCGCTTCCAACGAAAGAGTAAGTAAGCTCGTGCGCATGCACCACGGCCCGCCCTCCAGTTGGTCTGCGGACGATGTCGAAACCGCGATCCCGAATTCTCCGTTCAATGGACTCGCTTAAGCGCTGCCCATATCCAATCGATACGGCTCGCGGTTTCCAACCATAAACTCTGAGAGTTGGAGGGACTTTACCGTGCAAATGCGCCTCCAGAATGGCTTCGTCGATAGCCATGTTAGTGGCGGCATCATGCACCTGATACGGTATTAAACGCCAACTGTCCGACATCAGGAAACACTCGCCTTCACCAGTGGTGACTGATCGACTCTATTTGCGTTAAAGGTAAAGGCGCTCAAAAGCTTGTCTTTAACTGATTTAAACTGCTCTTCGGAGTCGGCGTAAACCGTCGCTAGAGAATCGCCGCCTTTGATCTCCGAACCAACCTTGCCTTTCAAAACGACCCCAACACTTAAGTCGATCGAATCGCCCTTCTTAACACGTCCTGCACCCATGAGCTTAAGCGTCTCTGCGATCTTTCGACCGTCGAGATGCTCCACCCATTTGGTGCCGTTAGGTTCTGCCATCAGTTCGAACTGGTGCTTAGCTTGAGGCATGATTTCGTAGTTATCGATGACGCTAGGATCGCCGCCCTGAGCCTTCACCAACTTCTGAAAATACTCCAGCGCTACTCCATCCGAGATCAACTTGCTCAATCGAACGCGCGCCTCTTTTTCATCTTTCGCTTTTCCAGCAGTAACAAGTGCCATCGAGCCGAGCGAAAGGCATAGTTCTTCCAGATCTTTGGGACCGCGTCCCTTTAGTGTTTCAATTGCTTCGATTACTTCAAGCGTATGACCGACCGCATTTCCAAGCGGCTGCTCCATGTCTGTGACCACCGCCGTGACCGGACGGCCAAGAGCTTTGCCGACTGCCACCATTGTGGTAGCGAGATTTTTGGCTTTGTCGACTGTATCCATAAAGGCTCCACGTCCGGCCTTTACGTCAAGAATGATGAGATTGGCCCCGGCTGCAAGTTTCTTCGACATTACTGAAGCGGCAATCAGCGGGATGGACTCGACTGTACCCGTGACATCGCGCAGCGCATAAATCTTTCCGTCTGCTGGTGCCAGCTCGGCAGTCTGACCGGCGATCGCCATCGAGACATCTTTGACTTGTTTGACGAATTCATCTTTGCCAAGATTAGTGCGAAAGCCGGGAATAGACTCGAGCTTATCGATCGTGCCACCGGTATGCCCGAGACCACGTCCCGACAATTTAGCCATCGGGATACCTGCTGCAGCGAGCAGCGGAACAAAGACAAGAGTAGTTTTGTCACCTACTCCTCCGGTGCTGTGCTTGTCACCGATTAAATCCGCCACAGCGGAAAGGTCGAGTACGTCTCCCGAATTGCACATGCCATCGGTGAGCCAGGCAGTCTCGTTATCCGAGAGACCGCGCCAGCACACTGCCATAAGCCAGGCACTGAGCTGGTAATCGGGGACAGCCCCATTCATTATGCCATCGACCAGGAATTTGATCTCCTGATTGGAATGCTCATTACCGGCTCGTTTCGCCAATATCAAGTCCACCATTCTCACAGCTAATACCTCATAATGACTGAACCGAAGGGGTCGCCGATTGGTGCAACGGAGAAAGACTGTGCCCCAGTTTACAAGCACAACAGCAAAAAAGTTTCCCCAACCAACATTAAACTCTTGACTACTGCGATTAGACGTGAATAATAGTTGATAGGGAGCGAGACAACGTTTGTTTATACTAAAAGGTTCGTTCTCCTCCCATCTTATTATTGGCTATCCATATCACAAGCAACGAGACTAATCTAAGAGAAGCGCCACCGGGAGCTGCTTTGCCGCGCGTGGGGCAGATCAATTTCAGCAACTGCCTGCCAATCAATCTGCCAATCGAAGAAGGTAGAGTGAGACTGGATGCCAATCGAATCGAAGGCAACCCGCAAGAGCTCAATCGACTGATTGAGAAAGGAGATCTCGACATCAGCTCGACAAGCTCCTTTCTCTACCTGAGCCGCTCCGATCTGACCCTGGTTCCTGACCTCTCGATTTCAAGTTATGGACCGGTTGGCAGCGTATTGTTTTTTGCAAATTGTAAACCGGAGAGTCTGTCGGGTCGTCGCATTGCGGTACCCAGCTCATCGGCTACCTCAATCAAACTAACTGCCTTGATGCTGGAGATGGAGTACCAAAGCAAAGTCGAGATCGTCGTCGTCGATCAGCCTGTAATTGGGTCTGACAGCGGATTCTCTGGTGCACTGGTCATCGGCGACAAGGCGTTGCAATTGGATGAATCCTGGTCGGAAAACTATCTCCGAATCGATCTGGGCGAATGGTGGATGAAGAAGTTCGCACTGCCCATGGTATTCGGCGTCTTCGTGGCGCGAACAGAATTTGCGTCAACCCGTCAGGAAAGTTATAGACATGTCTGCCTCGCACTCAAGTCTGCACGCGAAATCGGCACAACAAGCATGCTCGATGCGGTCATCGACAGAGCGCGCGAGATGACTGGACTACCACGAGAAAGAATGGCCAAATACTTTCTCGAAAATCTAAACTGGCGAATGGATGAAGATCATTTGAAAAGCCTGGATCTGTTCTCCTCACTTCTACATCAATACGACTTGATTTAACGGTCGCAATCTATCGGACTTATTGGCGGCTACGAAACTCTCATTTCCGTATAGCACGATGCTCTGAGCCGCAATTCTGCCGAAAGTGGGCTGTTGAAGTCATTAAACATTGCCCATAAGAAGCCGGAGAGGCAGCGGGAGCCGGCGACTGAGACTCAGCACTTAGGCGAGCCTGAACGGTAGCTCAGCCTTAGTGCAAACACTCAGGCACTGGCGACAATGTCCAAATATCCTCCGCGAAGAGTTCTTCACCATCTAGGCAAATGACCGCCTTTTTCCCCCAGGTTAGTCCTCGCTGCTCTGTTTTGCAAACTAATAGTGGCGCTCAATTCAAATCGAGAAGGATGTCTGGTCCGGGTCTCGGAAGGATCGTCTCGGTATGCGCACAGACAACCAGCCCGGGTGATTAAAAGTGCGTGCGTCCTAGATTAACTGTTGTTATACTAGAGCAGGTTTGGCAACCTCGGTCACCCAATGTCCAACTTCGACAATAATCCACGCAACCCCAGCTCGGCTCCTCGAAAATTTCCATATACGCTCAATCGGCGATGGGAAGTCGTGGACAAGCTGAATTCGGGTGGCATGGGTACGGTGTACATGGCGAGAGATCTCAATCTCTCCACGCTCAGCAATCAGAAGAAGCAATGCGTCGTCAAAGAGCTCAAAGACGACCATCTCAACTGCGGTTCGGACAAAGAGATGGCGCAAGAGTTTTTCCTTCGGGAAGTTCACGTCCTTGCCGACCTCGATCATCAAAACATCGTACGCGTCCTGGATCAATTCCGTGAGGACGATAAATATTATCTGGTCATGGAGTACGTGGAGGGTCAAAATCTTCATGAGATGCTCATGAAGAGAGGAGAGCCCTTCGACGAGAAAACTGTCATCAAATGGGCCATAACGATCTGCAACGTACTCAAGTATCTGCACACCCATAATCCTCCGGTTATCTATAGAGACCTGAAGCCAAGCAACATCATGATCAACACTAATGATCAGGTGAAGTTGGTTGACTTTGGTATTGCTCGCCCTTTCGAATCCGAAGAAGACAACACGCAAGTCGTGTCCCAGGGCTACTCTCCACCAGAGCAATACTGGGGGCATGCCACCACGCGGTCGGATATCTATGCGCTTGGCGCGACAATGCACTTTTTGCTCACCGGGCAAGATCCGCTTGCGCTCACCGTATCTGAGCCTAAGAAGCTTAACTCGGCGATTTCCGATCATATCAACGAGATTGTGATGAGAGCGACTCAGCAGGAAGCAAGCGCTCGCTATCCAGGCGCCGAGTACATAAAAAATGATTTGGAATACGTACCGCCTGAACCCCCCTCTACAAAAGGCAAGCCACTAGTAGTGGTGCTTTCTTCGATAGCAGCGATCGGTATGTTTCTAGGAGGATTGATTGTCCTCGGTAAGCTACAGGATCAGCAAGAGACGCGCACCCAGGAAGTAAAGTCAATTCATGAGTTGCGGCTGGACGAGAGAGAGAAGAAGCTCGCCGAGCAAGAGAAGAAGCTCAAGCAGATTCAGAAGCTTATATCTGAAGAAATGACTAGCACTAAGGACGGTGGCACCACGCCCAACGCGACGCAAGACGCCTCGAATGATGATTCCGGCGAATCGACAATTCCGAGGGAACTCACCGATGAAGCCGCATTGACGGATACGGCATTGAACTGAGTTCCCGTATTGGTCTTAGGTATTGGTCTTAGGTATTGGTTTTAGGTATTGGTTTTAGGTATTGGTCGTCGCTAAGATCGATCAATAGCGACAGGCGATATTGGACTGCCTCAAGAACTGGTATCGCTTTCAGTGGCAGAAAATGGGCGAGGCGGATTTGCGGATGCAGGGACCGCTAAGCTGACCATTCGCACAGGAGAAGTCGAACTAAAAGAGTGAATACATAAGAACTACAGCTTGAGACCCACCGACGATCGCCAGGACACCAAGGATGAGGAAGACGATCATGACCGGCATCAACCACCACATTTTGTATGTCTTAAGGAAGTAAAGATACTCCGAAAGTAAATTAGCTCGAACGGGCTTGCCTTTCTTTTCGCTCATCAGCTTTGCCTTTTGAAGTTGTCTAGATCGGTTGCGGGTGCGTCCTCGAACATGGTCTTAGTTAATTGGTACTTGCCAAAGTCTTTTCGCAGTTTATCCATACCAAGCAGCGAAAGTATTGATCCCAGTATGGAGACAAAACAGAAGTAGACAATCGTAAGAACCATATACGATACCGCCTGCTGAATCGATAATCTGATAGCAGTGAGTAATTTATGAATACTTCGCCCGACAGACTGGAAGAATATAAAACCGATAAGTGAGACGGCACCTAGAGTGAATGCAATGTAAGGGACAACTGGCTTGTCCAGGACGAAAAGAATCACAGCGCTAAGTGTGAACGCAAACCCTGTGACAAGCAGCTCTTTCCTCTCACTTCGGTGAAATTGCTGCTGCATCAGACTCCGTCCCTCGCGAGCTGCTGGCTCAACACTCGGCTTGCCAACCTTTCAACTACGGACGGTTTAAAAACAACGCAATCATCGATGACAAGGATATCGATATCGGTCTTAGTGAAGCAATTATATGCGTGCTCATGATCCATGATAATCGGCTCACCACGTACGTTGAAGCTTGTATTCACTATCATTGGACAACCAGTCAGTTGATAAAACTGCTCGATTACATCGTAAAAAAATCCGTTGCGCTCTTTCGTCACCGTTTGCAAACGAACCGAATAATCGACATGCGTGACCGCGGGTACGTCCGACCTGATCAACTTCAGTTTTGCAAGACCCGCTGCGGCCTCGTTGGTCGACTGATTGCAACAATGCTCGTCCTTGACCGGCATGACGATGAGCATGTAAGGACTGGGAATATTTATGTCGAAGTATTCTTGTGTTCGCTCTTCGAGTACTGCCGGAGCAAATGGACGAAACGACTCTCGGAACTTGACCTTTAGATTGATCCGGGACTGCGTCTCCGGATCACGGGGATCGCCCAAGATGCTACGAGATCCGAGCGCTCGCGGGCCAAACTCCATCCGCCCCTGACAGAGACCAATGACAAAACCGTTGGAAATCCATTCGGCAAGCTGCTTGGCTAAAGCGGATCTGTCGTCCATCACCTGGTAATCGACTTGAAGTCGATCGAGAAATGAGTGAACATCGGCTCGGTTGATCTCCGGACCGAGATATGCGCCCTTCATGGTATCGCTTTCGGTTACCGTTCTAGACTTTCCCAACACCTGATACCAGACTTGAAGCGCTGCTCCGATGGACCCGCCGGCATCACCTGCCGCCGGTTGAATGTACAAGTCGTCAAACACCTTTTCTCTATAGATCAAACCGTTGGCGACGCAATTCAATGCCACGCCACCGGCAAGACAAAGCTTCTTACGTCCGGTCAACCGTCTGGCTTCTCGCGCAAGTCGAAGGATCGATTCATCGGTTATGTGTTGAATAGTAGAAGCCACATCCATGTGAAACTGTTCGAGTTCGCTTTCAGGCTCTCGAACTTTCTTGCCAAGCAAACTGCTTAACTTGTCGTTGATCATAGTCAGACCTTTGACAAATTCGAAATATTCGAGATTCAGCGCGATTGAGCCGTCCTCTTTCAAACTGACCACGTGATCGAGAATCTTATCTTTGAAGACCGGCTTGCCATAAGGTGCCAGACCCATCACTTTGTATTCATCACAATTTACTTTGAAGCCAAGGTACTGCGTAAATGCGGTATACAGAAGTCCCAGGGAATGGGGAAATCTCACTTCTTTTATGAGCCTCAAGGTATTGCCCCGACCTTCGCCGATGGAAGTCGACGCCCACTCGCCAACACCATCCACGATCAAAATCGCGGCATCTTCGAAGGGACTCGTAAAGAAGACAGACGCCGCATGCGATTCATGGTGCCTGGAGAAATAAATTTCCCCATCAAAGCCTTTCAAGGATCCATCAATCAAGTTTGGAATCTTCAGTTTTTCATTGAGCCAAATCGGAACGCTTCGCATAAAAGACTGATGACCGCGAAAAGGCGTCTCCAGATAGGTCTGCAAAAGTCTAGAGAATGTCATAACAGGCTTGTCATAGTATGCCACCGCATGTAGTTGCGATGGACCGATACCGGCATACGAGAGGCAAAACTCGATTGCCGACTGCGGAAATCGCGACTCGCCCTTTCTCCTCGTGAATCGCTCCTCTTCGGCGGCCGCGATGATCTCTCCGTCTTTGACCAGACAGGCAGCGCTGTCGTGGTAGAACGCGGATACTCCGAGTATGTACGTACTCATTTTTAATGCCTGAATTGTTTTGTCAGCTGGGCCAGACGCGGACTGACTCGACCCTGGATAGTACCGGTTTTGATTAGTTCAGCATACATGACTTCAGCTAGCAGTTCATAACCGGAGGGCCACATGTGGCAGAAATCAACCTGCAGCGCTCGACGGTCGAGCGGCTCGAAGTACTTCGCACAATCGATCAAATGCACCTCTCGGTGCGCGCGAGCGAAGTCACGAATCACATTATTGAAGCCATTAACATAGTGCGCAGCCTGGTGCCTGGTTACTTGATGATTATTCATCCAGAAAGCTCTGCCATGATCGCCTTTCCGGAACTCTTCATCGGTCTCGCAGGGATGCCGTCCGACGAGAGTGCAGATGAAGATCTTGATATTCGGATTGCACTTTTTCAGTCCGGTTACAATCCTGTCGAGATTGATCAGGTAGTACTTGTAGACATCCTGATCTTCAATACCTTGTCGGTTCTGAGAGTGCGCTTTCGCAGGCGTCTTCGCTGCCAACTGAGCGTTGAGCCTTTGCACCATAATCGAAGCAAGTGCAACCGATTTGCAACTACCGGCGACTTTCATCGCAAGCAGTTGCTGAGCATTATAGTTAGCGACAAAGGCGCTCGTTGTGGGCGTTCCCAAGAATGGGTCGTACAAATAGAAATCATTCCAACCGCAATAGATAATCGCTACGTCCGGCTTGTATTTACTAATCTCATGTTCGACTCGAAGCGCGACCTGATCGCTCACCCAGGCTTCCACACCGGCATTCATAATCTCTTCGCCAATAAGATCGACTGCGTTTTTCTCAATCGCCTTCTTGAGATACAAAGGATAGTTGAACTTCTCCGTGCCCTGCGTAGTAGACTCGCCAAGGGCTACTATCCTCAGTACGTCCGGCGTTTTCTCAACCGGTATCTCATCGTGTTGAGCAAAGCCCTGTTTATTGACGTACTGATCCCCTTCGTGAAATCCCGGTCGCAGCTTGAATCCATACAATCCGTCTGGCTGCTTCATGAATTCGAGAAGTGATTTGGGCACATGGATTTTCTTTATCGCTACGTGGCCGGCTTTGGCAACATCCTGCATAGCTTCGTGTTCGAGGTGATCCCAGACCAGCCGGGCAGCTCCCTCGACGGCTCCTAGCAATAGCACGAGAGTCAGCGCTGCGAATAGTACCTTTCGCCACCAGATCAATGCCTTCGCGCCTCCCCGATGAATTTCCTGACTGGAAAGAGATGCCACACGAGAGAGACAAAAGCCCTGTACAAGTTGAGTCTCGCGTACTTGAACCGTCGGAGTTTCTCCAGATCCATTCTATAACGCGACAGATCAATCAGTAACAAGGAAACGCGATAGTCGAGCTGAGGAAACCCTAATGAAGAGGTCGATAGGGTTCACGATTTCGCCGTCTGGCTAAGGACCAGAGTAATGACATATATTCCAAAGATCACTCTGTACACCACAAATCCCCACGTGGAGTGGTTTTGGAGGAACTTGATAAGCCAGGCAATCGAAAGGTAACTAACGATGGTCGATGCAACCAAGCCACAAACTAGATTGATGACATCGCTCTGCTGAAATCCAATCTCAACGAGCTCTTTCAGCTCCAATAGACCGCTCAGCACGATTGCAGGAATACCAAGGAGAAAACTAAACCTGGCCGCATCAGAACGATTCAATCCGAGCAACATCGCGACTGTCAAAGTAGAGCCGCTGCGAGAACATCCTGGAATCAAGGCAAGCGCCTGACCAAAACCGACCAGCACACCTTCCTTGATACCGACTTGAGTCAAATCTTTTTTCTGACTCCCCACTTTGTCAGCGACTAAAAGCAGCAGTCCCATGACGATCGAGACGCTTCCTACCACCATCAAAGAGCGCAGCGGACTGTCTTGACTCTCCAGAAGTTTCTTCAACATCAATCCGATCACGCAAATAGGCATAGTACCGATCACGATACCAACTGCCAGTCGGAAATCATTGTTTTTGAAGTCCTTGGTGCTTATCGCAGTGATCGAGCCAGATGCAATACTGATCAACTGTTTAAAGAAATAGGAAATTACAGCTAGAACAGAACCGAGCTGTAGAACCGCCGAGTACGCCGCCCCCGGGTCGTGCCAGCCGAGCACAGCGGGCACCACTCTAAGATGGGCGCTTGAGCTAATCGGGAGAAACTCCGTCAGCCCCTGCACCGTACCTAATACCAGAGCTTCGATAAGACTTACTGATTCAGTCGCCACTACTCAGTTTTCCTCAGGAGAAACCACTTTCAAATCGGCCGGAAAAATGCACATCCGACGCAGACATTCTTTCCAAATAATGCTATTCGTCGCCGTCGTCAGGGTCGATCGCCTCAGCAACGGCGACTCCGATTTCTTCAGATGATTCGTCTGAATCTGCCGACTTGGAAAGATCGGGCAGCGGAGTCTTTTTGACTTGCTGCATCCAGGCGCTCATTCCTTCTCTGGTGCCGGCACTTTCCTTATCCAGTTCAGCATCACGAGGGCGACCACCAAGACGAACCAGGACCTTATCCAAAATTTCTGAAGATTCCTGAGGTAATGCGATGAACTCTAAAGCCAGAGAGGTTTTGTTGGCCAACCAGTTGTGTTCGACGCGGAGCACGCGGGCTGTCAGCGACACATCACCTTCTTGTGTATGGAGCACCGCTTTGATCTCTCTACCTGTCTCTACATCTAGATGATCGATCCGACTGGTCTCAATTGCAGAACCCGACCTGCAAAGATCTACGGTGCGAAATTCCTGCTTTTCTTTGCCGCCTATATCAAGCGAAATAGTTACGGGCACATCGATCATGACGCGTTGCGATTTCCGCTTTTGCGATGCCGGCTCTAACTTGGGCGCAGAACAGAGCAGACAGGTCCGTCCTTTCAAGAGTTGCGTCCCCATCACGCTTGACGACCACATTCCATTGAACGTCAGCCTCGGAGAGTCGCTAACAAACCAGATCTTGGTTCCTTTCGGCAAAATCTTATTGCTGTCGCGACTGGTTCGCACCTGCACGAGAATCTGACTGCCAACCCGGTCGATAATAGCCGCCCTGCCAAATCCAATCTCGCCGGGACTGCTTTCCACTTTTACTTTCAATACTTTGCCGGGCTGAAATAACATTGCGCTCTACATCCTTGCAACTGACATGATATCCGCGGTTCGACGACCCGGGACGATATCACTATTATCCCACTTCGAGTGAGCTTGCAATCGGTCATTCGGTAGTTTCTTTCTTGATCCTTATAACAAGGTCGTAGGCTTCCGATTTTCGTAACTGGAAGGCGTCGCACAGCTCCTGGGCGATATCACGAGAATGTCCCCCGTCCTCCAGGCGCTCAATCACAAAGGCTCTCAAGGAGGCCGGCTCTGGTGCCACGCGGACATCATGCCCGCCTTCGACGACGAGGCAAAATTCGCCTCTCATTTTTTCTTCGGTCAAGCAACTGCTCAGTTGCGACAGCGGCACTCTAATGTATTCTTCGAACCGCTTGGTGAGTTCCCGAGCAAGGCAGACACGGCGGTCGCCAAAGATTTCGAGTATTGCGTCGATGGTTTTAACGAGGCTGTGTGGTGAAACATAGAAGACAAGGGTCCGATCGTCTCTGGCGAGCTGTCGCAGTCTCTCTTTCAACTGGGAATCTTTGTCTGGGAGAAAACCTTCAAAAGCGAATCTTTCACATGGAAGACCGCTCCCTATTAATGCCTGTATACAGGCGGTGGGCCCCGGAATGGCAACGACGTCCATTCCCAGCTCAATCGCTTCGTTGACCATCCTGGCGCCTGGGTCGGAAATCAGAGGCGTACCGGCGTCCGATATCAAAGCCACCTTCTGCTCCTTTTGATTGGCCTCTTCAAGCAGACCTCGTCGAGTCGCCTCGTTGAACTTATGACAGCTCACCATCTTCTTATTGATTCCGAAGTGATTGAGCAGCTTGATAGTCACGCGAGTATCTTCGACCAGCAATAGATCGGATTCATTAAGTACACGTTTGGCCCTTTCCGAAATATCTTCCAGGTTACCTATTGGAGTTGAGATTATGAACAGGGTTCCTGACAACGAATCACCTTTAAATCCTTCTGTCAATTTGTCAAAACACCAAGCGAGTTGCCTCTTTTGCCGATCAGGCATTTAAAAAATAGCAGCTCGATATCGAGTTTGCACATCCGTTTTCTACAGGTTATCTACAGTTGTAGATATTTAATCGCGAAAGTTAAGCGTGGACTCTTGTCGGACCAATGAGACTGATCTCAATGCCTGCTGATCGCGATTTCGAGCTCGCAATTGAACATAATCTAGAGTATCGTAGCGATAGATATGTTTCTCCAAAATAGAAAGCCAGTCGCACTTGCCTCTACTTGCAACGGACAATCGACAACTCAAGTCATACCGGCTGGAAATCGCCTCCGCCATACTCCGTAATAATCCACATATCTCACTCCTCATAAAACATATAGACTCGCAGCAACATATCATCGAGCTTTGCGATACATATGCGATCCGCCTGCTTTTATACTGGCTCAGCACCAAATATGGTTGCTCTCTATTGCCGAAAGCTATGTCAAAGGATCAACCACCGGCGGTGCAAAGTGCTGAGAGATATTTCCTTTCCGATGATATATATCCCTTCTTCGACGAAGGCGTACTTCACAACGAGCGACAGCTGACAGATCTTGCAAATGCATTCCTGGATGATGCTTTTGAGCCTTCGATCGAGATTGCCGGATCGCTTTATGAACACCTGACAAGCTTCGCTCTCGAGTTCGACGATGCTGACAAACTGCATATACGGACAGGCTATGAATGCAAATCCGGAAGGCGCAAAAAAGGACAGTTCTATACGCCACCATGGGTGGTTGATTACTGTCTCGAGAAGAGCCTCGAGCAAGACTTAAACAAATTCATGAGAGCGCTCCAACAGCGAAAGCATATAGATATTGGTCAATTTGGAATTGAAGCAGGTATCGCTTCGACATCAGTACACAGGTTGTCCACTCGGGAGAAATCGGTACCGACTCCACCCGTCCTGCCGGCTTTCACGATTCTCGATCCAGCATGCGGCACTGGCAACTTTCTGCTTGGCATTCTGCGATTTTTGGAGAAGCACGATGCTACGCCCGAGCAAATTCTGCAGGCAGCCGAACTCTGCCTACATGGAAGAGATATCGACGCCCGAGCTGTTGGCATTGCAATTTGGTCAATCGTTTTATTCGTCGCTCGCAATGTTGAAGACAAGATGGACTTCGATCCTTCGAAACTAGCTCAGGCCTTGAGAAAAAATCTCACAGCAACGGATTCTGTTTTCGATTCGATCATTTGTAAAAGCAATGCCGATCGACAACGATTCGATCTGGTAATAACCAACCCACCATACATCAGCTTTGGAAGCCGCAATCAGGAGAAGCTCCTGCCGTCGAGCGCTCAGTTCTTGAGGGCTCATTATCCGGTCTCGTCGGAATACAAAATTCGGCTCAATGCGATTTTTCACGAAGTCGCACTCAACTACGTCGCCGAAGGAGGTAAAGTCTGCCTCTTCGTACCGAACTCCTTTCTGACGGGAAAGGGTTACGCCAGGCTCAGAGAAAATCTCGTCAAAAAAACGCGCCTGCTCAACCTAACGGAGCTTCCGGAGGACACGATCAAACAGGCAATAGTCGGGCGCTGGTGTGTAATCGTCTACGAGAGAGAAGAACTTGGAGAGACCGAGAGACTCGACTACCCGGTTGATCTTTTCAGTTTTTGCAGCAGCGAACAGGCTGACAAAGTTTTTCAAAAACAGATGCTCACCCATTATCGCCTCAAGGCATCACATCTGGTGACAAAAGATCAAAGTCGCTTCCGTCTCGTATTTCAAGACATCGATGAAAGCCTGGCACTAAAGATGGAGTCACTGAGACCGCTATTCGATGTAATGCGAGGGCACACCGGTATTCGAGCTCGCGACGGTCAAAAGACGATAATCGCTGATACGAAGGTCGGACCGTCATTTCAACGAGGAATAAGATCGGGCAGCGCCGTCGAGCCTTACTCCGTGACGTGGGATGGCAGTTGGCTCAAAGTCGAGCCGGAGCTTTTATTCGGCGGTGGGTTCGATGCGCGGGTAGTCGAGAATCCCAAGATTCTCGTAAGACAAACCGCCGATCGAATAATCGCGACATATGATGACTCTTCGCTCTATCATCTCAACAACATCCACAGTTTTTCGAATCAGCTAAAAGCCGGTGAGCAAGCCAAATCTCTAAATCTGCATCTAATCCTTGCCTTGATGAACTCCACGCTCTGGCTTTATCTCTACAGGATGAAAACTCGAGAGGATGGCAGAGTACTCGCCCAGATCGACATCGAAACGGTTGAATCCATGCCGATTCCCGATTGCGAAAGCGAGCTGGCAGTCGCCATCGCAAAATTGGCGAAACGTTTAGGAAAAGAAGCATCGCCTGCCGACAAGACGCGAATCGACAATCTCGTCTATCAGGCCTACGGCTTGAGCAAGAAAGAAATCGCTCACATCGAGGGCGCGGTGGCGAAAAAGAGCCACGTTGCTGAATGCCTGCCCGCGTGAGTCCCACGCGGAACAAATGAACCGCGAGTACATGCCGCAACGCCTGCTCGTCGCGAATGAATGCCCCAAGGATGGCTGCACAAAGCACGACGCCCTGCGTTGTTGCCCGCCCTCGTTAGACTGAAGCCCTTTGACGCACACTCGATTGTCTATCAAACGCGAATAACTAAATTGAGTTCAGATTAAAACCAGAATGGATTCGATACAATAAAGCTCCATTGGGACACGCGCCACGGGCGGCTTGCGAGGGTAGATGAGAGCAAAGTACAGAGGTCTGGTTGTAATCGCGCAGTTGATGCTGAATTGCGCACTACCCGCCTTCGCGGTGGAGTCGGCGCAATCGCAACCGTCACAATCCAAGCTCAACAAGATGCTCAGCCCTGTCGCGGCCGCAAAAGCAGCGAAAGAAAAGATCACCAATGCCAAAGAGAAGATCACAACCGCCAAAGACAAAATTACAAAGTCTCTTTTGCCCGCAGAACCGGCGGTTCCGCTGCGCGACAAGTGGGCGTTGATCGTCGGTCTGGAAAAATTCAACGACGATTCGATTCGTCCCATTAAGTTCGCTCAGCAGAATTCCGTCCTCATGTCGTCCTTTCTCGCTAATCCTGAGCTCGGGCGATTCGGCGCATCGAGAGTTGTCATTGTCACCAACAACAAAGCCACGAAGAACAACGTGACTAAAGCGTTGGGCGACACATGGCTTTTGAAGAATGCACTTCCTAATGATCTGATCGTTCTCTACTTCTCTACTAGAGTCAAGCTGAAGTCAGATGGTAGTGATCTCCTCTTGTATATGTTTGATACACCATCAACTCAACCAGACATCGGATCTATTGAGCTGAAAGCTATGTTGAAGAACTTGAGACAGAGAACTCAGTCTCAACAAATCCTATGTCTTCTAGACGTAGGGCCCGATATTAAGAAGAAGAGTCAAGAAGAGGGCAATCAGGATGACGCCCCGGCGCCGACCGACCTGGACGCGCCCTCGACTCACGTGACACTTCAGCAAATCGCCGAGGAGACCGGTACGACCATACTTGCCGCCTCCGAGATAGGCGGCAGATCCTACCCGTCTTCCACTAAGGGTTGTTCTTCTTTTGTGGAAAACCTGTTGGAAGGTTTGGCCACATCTAACGGTCAGATTGAGTTCGACCAAGTGGCTCAATACGTGACCAAAATGGTCAAAAGCAAAGTAGCTACCGACTTTAAGCGCGAGCAGACGCCGGTTTTCGCCTCGTCCGATCAAAGCGCCCTGATGCTCAAAACCGTTATCGGGACGACCGTTAAGAGCTCGACCCCGGAGAAGGTAGCGAAGATTGGACACCCTCCAGAACGTGCTCCGGACGCACCTATGCGTTCCAAGCCTGGTGGTGACGACAAGGTTGTCAGCATTAATCCGACCAGGTCGATCACTACTAAGATGAAACCTGTGCAGGAAGATGACGAGTCATACGACAACGCAGAGTTTGGCAACGTCGACTTCGGTCCCTATATGACCAAGATGAAGAGGGACATTCAGGCTAAATGGAAGCCCCCCAAAGGTTTCAACGAGCAGAGGGTGATTGCGGTCTTCTCAATCAAGAAGGATGGAACCATCGCAAACGCCTCTATAGTCGATGGAAGCGGCTCCGAGCCGGTCGACAAGTCGGCAATGGAGGCGCTGGAGGCAGCTTCGCCACTTGACCCACTGCCCCAGGGTTCGCCCCCATATGTCCAAATCCGTTACCAGTTCGACTGGAAGGTCACTAAGAACTAGAACTTTAGATTTGCTTAGACTTTGAACTACGCTCGACTACGTAGATTCCGCATTGACGGTCCCGGTACCTAGGCGTAAGGTTGTATACAGAAAGGGATGGAAGAGCGGCTCCAATGCTCCCAACCATTTCTTCTAAACCCCGCGTTTACTAACCCATCCGAATTAACGGAATTTAATGAAATAGATTGGCGTGTGGGACATTGATTGAGGAGTAACCAAAGAGAAATATGAACGATTTTCCTAGCGGACGAACTGGTGATGTTGGAGATGGCGGCACCATCCAACCAGGAGGAGCTAGCGAACGCTTCAGTAATGAGGCATTCGAGCGGAACACGCCGACCACCAAACAAGAAAGTACAAAGCAAGATGATGCTAGTACGAAAAGTGGTGATTCAGTAGCTCAGCCGACAGAGAGCGGTGTCGAAGCTACCACCGAGAATCTCAACGCCAATGAAGCAGCCATCGGCGCTACTTTGACCGGTGCTCAAGATACCGTCAATAGATATGCCAGTGGTATGTCGACCCAGCAAGGTGCAGAACTGATGCGCCAAACCGCAGCCACCTTCGCGAATCAGAGCCTCGACTTGGCGACATCACGTGGCGACAAATACGGAATTCAAGCAGCTAAAATGATGCAAAAGCAGTTCACCGCTTAAGCTGAAACAACGACTGCAATTCACTCAAGCTGCCCAACTGAAAATAATCTATCAATTAGCGTGTATCTATTTTGATGCACGCTTTTGTTTTGAAAACGGTGCAGATTTTCCGGTCCCTCTGGATCATCAACCACAGTTACAATCGTTCAACACAAGTAGCCAGTTTGGCTTCCCTGATCAAAAGCATATGCTAGAATGCCCACTCGTTGTACGTTTACGGAAGGCGGGAAATAAGTCGTGCCTAATATCAAGTCTGCAATTAAGAGAGTCAAAATCGCTGAGCGCAACCGCGTGAGGAACCGTAATTGGAAATCCCAGGTGCGCACCGAGCAGACCAAATTGGAAGAAGCTCTCAAAGTAGCCGACGTCAAAGAACTTGATGGCAAGCTCAGTGGTCTCTACGGAGTAATTGACAAAGCTGTATCGAAAGGCGTAATGCACAGGAATACAGCTGCCAGAAAGAAATCACGTTTGGCTAAAAAAGCTTTCGCTTTGAAGAGCGGAAAGTAAGCACTAGTTTCGTTGAGCGAAGCAAAATTTCCAGTTATATTTTACGGAAGCTGATTCTAGATCGGCTTCCGTTGACAACTTTTAACCGCCCAAACTGGCATTGCGTGAGGCTAAATTGGAAATCAATGTCTCTTCCCGTGAGGGAGCTCTTCAAAGAGAACCCCTTAGTAGTTCAACCAGAATTCATTTAGACGATATCCAGGGTCCGATTCACTTTGTTGGAATCGGCGGTATTGGAATGTCCGCACTTGCACGTCTGGCGTTGGCGAGGGGCAAGAAAGTATCCGGCTCCGACAAAAAAGCGTCGGAGATCACTGATGAGCTCAAAGAGCTCGGCGCCGACATTCATATCGGACACGATGTCAGCAATTTTTCGAGCGCCGGTTGCCTGGTAGTCTCGACCGCAATCGCGGCAGACAATCCGGAGCTCGTCAAAGCAAAAGGTTTGAATGTACCGGTCATCCACAGATCTCAAATGCTGGCGGAGTTGACTCGCAGCAAGAAGCTTGTCGGAATTTCTGGTACACACGGAAAGACCACTACGACAGGGATGGTGGCACAGGTCCTCATCGACGGCGGACTGGATCCTTCAGTCGTTGTTGGCGGCGTTTTTCCCAGAATCAAATCTAACGCCAGACACGGTGCAAGCGAATATTTCGTCGCTGAAATCGACGAGAGCGATGGCACCCAGAAAATAGTCGAATCATATATATCAATCGTCACCAATATTGAAAGTGACCATCTGGAAAATTACCCAGGCGGTCTCGACGAGATCGTCAAAGCGATGCGGGTGTTTATTTTAAACACACAAAAAGCGGTGATTATCTGCGGCGACGATGCTCGCTGCCTGGCACTACGCGACGACATCCAAGCCCATAGCGCATTGCCGGTGGTGACATATGGTCTAAAACGCGAAGGCCAAGTATTCGATTACTCATTCGAAAACTTGAGTAGCTTCGAGATGAGAGTCTATAAGAAAGATTCGGTTCTCGGCGATGTCACGTTGAGCGTCCCCGGTGAGCACAATAAATATAATGCTCTCGCCTCGATTGTCGCAGGACTGGAGCTTGGCGTAGATTTCCAAGTTCTTGCCTCATCGGTGAAAACATTCGGCGGCGTCAACAGAAGATTCCAAATTCTCGGCGAAGAAAAGAACATTTTGGTTGTCGATGATTATGCGCATCACCCGACAGAGGTCGATGCCACATGCAAAGGCGCTCAGCAATTTATCGAGCAGTACCGCGCGAGTACTACTGGAGAGAAAGCTCGACTCGTCATCTTATTCCAACCGCATCAACCTGGACGATTGAAAAATCATTGGGAAGAATTTTTGAAATCTTTTGACGATGCTGACGTAGTGCTGATATCCGATATATATATTGCAAGGGGCAAAGAGATCGAAGGTGTTACATCCGATAGATTCGTAAAGAGCCTCAACCATCGCAATGCGCACTATGTCTCGGGTTCGGTTAGCGACCTCGCATCGAAAGTGATACCATACTTGCAACCAAACGATTTACTTATGACCGTCGGTGCAGGTGACGTTACAAGTGTTGGACCCAAAATTCTCGACATTCTCAAAAAAAGCTAGAGCCATGGACGAAGCCGTTCGAGCTCCTCTGGCAAAATGCACTACCTTGAAGATTGGCGGCGAAGCGGACAGGCTTTGTCACCCTCACACCGTGGAAGAGCTGGTCGAGACTGTTGATAGTCTCCGTCAGAAGGGCGAACCGTGGTTCATACTCGGCGGCGGATCGAATTTGCTCGTTTCTTCTCAAGGATTTCGCGGAACAGTAATTCGAACCACGAATCTAATCGAGATCAAGAATCCACAACCAGGTGTGCTCGAAGCCTTAGCAGGAGCGCGGCTACCACACCTCGCCAAGTTTGCGGCTAGCATCGGTCTTGCCGGTATGGAGTTCGCCGTTGGCATTCCAGGTACCGTGGGTGGTGGTGTCATTATGAACGCCGGTGCGCATGGCAGCTGCATGGCCAATATCCTGGAGTCAGCAACCATTTTCGATTCTGAAACTGGGACGCTCAAGGAATTGACCAAAGATGACATGCAGTTCCAATACCGCAGGTGCAAGCTCGATCCGTTGAAACATGTTGTCGTAAAAGCGCGATTCCGGATGGAACAAGGCGCGGCCGAAGAAATCGAAAAACGCACAAAAGAGAACGAAGACTATCGCTGGAGAACACAGCCGATAGGCTTTCCCAACGCCGGCAGTACATTCAAGAATCCGGAGCCACAGCGAACGGCAGGCTTGCTGCTCGACAAAGCCGGGGCGAAGGAGCTCAAAGAAGGAGGCGCAGCCGTATCGGCAATGCATGCCAACTTCGTCGTTAACCTCGGTGGCGCTACGTCCAACGAAGTGACCACCTTGCTCAAGCGCATGCAGGAGTGCGTATTTAAGGAGTTCGAAGTCCGCCTTTCGCCAGAGTGGAAAACACTCGGCGCTTTCTCAGAAGAAGAGCTTTCGATCTGGCGGGACTCGGGGCATTAAGGGCGCACGGATTGATTTGCAATCGAACTGGCGGAGACGCCGGCGGTCTCAGTTCTTGCAGCCGGTCGTTCCGGTTGAGCAGTCTGTCGTCCCGCTGGCACAGAGCATGTTCACATACATGGTCGGAACTCCTCGATCCGCCATGCGGAGCGCCGGCGTCTTGCAATCGAACTGGTAACGTTCAAAAAGCTACATCGCCGCCGGACGTTTCGCATAGCCGAAAACAGGGACTCGACTGTAGTCTCCGCTGTTTACCACCCACATCTGGGTGCCCCAATCAAAGTGCCACCACTCATAAGGGTAGTTGGCGAAACCGGCATTCGTCATTACCCAATAAAGCAATCGACGATTGCGGCGCGCCTCGACGATGCTCGCCCCGTCATTCTTCGACTCATTTCGCTCAAAATGATCCGTGTAACTAATTTCGGTGGCATCATCGAAAATGCTTCCAAAGAAAAGCGGTTCTTTGTTAGCGATGGCACGAAGTGATAGATCGATCGCGCCGCCCGTGCTGTGAGTCGGCCAGGTCTTGAAATTGCTTTCGTCGAACGAACGCGGATCCGAACAATAATAGCCGGCATACCTGGCGCATTCATCTTCCGTCGGGTTGGGTAGAACTCGGCGAGCCTGCTCCACGAAGTCATCCCAGACCTCCACTTGCAACTCGATCGGACGATATCCATCCAGGAGATAAAGCTCTACCTGGTAAGGCTCGAGAGCCTGGTTGACGTCGACCAATTTCTTGGCGACCGCATGTCTTAGATATATCTTCTTAGAGGCGGTGTGAAACTTCTTGAAATACGGGGCGTTGAGACCGTCGTCCCGGGCGTAAATACTGTCGCTAGCGAGACCAAGTTCTCGGACATCTACGAGCGGATCGGCACCAAGCTCGTGTTGAAGGGCGATTTCAACATCGTGATAGTCGTGGGCTGACGCAGCTCCTTCCTTACGCAGCGGAATCGCTGTCAGCCGAAGGTCTTCATTCAAACAAGCGTCTACGCTGGCGACCACGTTAAGTCCCTCTCGTTCAATCTAGGAGGCAGTATAACCCATTCCGGGGCTGCTTCCGAAAAGCTCTCTAACTCTTGGTTTACACAGAATCAACCGCTGCCGACTGAAGTTAGTTTTAAGTAAGAAAGAATCATAAATTCGATTCTGAAGCTGACGGTGTCAGCCAATTTCGCCATAATATGAGATGCAAAAGCCGGCGTTGCTCTTTGTGCAATCGGCAATAGCTGCCGGATATACGGCATCCAAGGGTAATTCATCGTCCAACAACGCGGCAAGAGTTGAGATGACAGGCACGGTATCGCTAGGTCCAGTGAATAGCCAGATTCTTAATACTGAAAGGATCGGGAAAACAGGGCACCCTATTCTTATATTGCACGGCTGGGGGCAGTCGATAGTGACGATGCGGCAGCTCGGGGAGCTGATCGGCAACTACCAGCAGGTGCACCTCATCGATTTACCGGGTTTCGGGAAATCGCCCAAGCCTGATGAGGACTGGGACTCTATTGGATACGCCGCCCGCATCAAGAAGTATATGGATGACAACCATATCGCAAAGGCTGATGTGCTCGGGCATTCTTTCGGCGGCAAAGTAGCATCACGATTGGCTAGTCGCTATCCTGATTCTGTCAGAGGCCTTATCCTCGTTGACTCCAGTGGACTGAAGCGCAAATTGACAGGTAAGAAAAAGCTTCGGACGGAATATGTAAGAACGTTGAGCAAGCTAGTCAAGTGGAGCGACAAGACTTTCAAGACAAAGTTGTTTGCCGATTGGTTCGCTCCGAAATTTGGCTCTCGGGACTATCAGAATGCCGGTCCACTAAAAAACATTCTGGTAAAAACAGTCAACGAAGACACCACTAGCGATGTCAAAAAGATAACGGCTCCGACATTCATTCTATGGGGTGAGCTGGATGATGAGACGCCTGTGGAAATGGCAGAACGTTTCAATCAACTAATTCCGAACTCACGCCTTCTCGTTATGCCGCGCAAGGATCACTATCCATTCCTCGGCGATGGGCTACACCTCAGCGGCAAATATATTATGGATTTCCTCAACTCGTTGGATCCGTCGGCAAGCACCGATTCAGGAGCCGTATAACCATGGATGTCGCCCTCAGTACGGTCTTCGCATTTGCTGCTGGTTTGTTCTTTTACTATCGCCGCAGTCTTCGCTATTTGAAATACTTCCAACAGGAAGACTACACCAACAGAAGATTTTTCAATTGGATTTTCGAGAAACGCGCCTTCGATCGAAAAGGTTCGGTTGCCTGTCTCTTGACGATTGGCTTGTGCGCAAAACCGGATGTCCTCAACGCAGTCATGTTAGTCGGATCGGCGATCGCGGCCATGAGCCTTGCAGTGATCGGACAAAAAGAAGAGGACCCGAGAACAACCGGTAAGATCAAACTCAATATGACAGCCCGCTCCAAACGGATTTACAATCTGGCAATGGGGCTATATGTGGTGGCAGCCCTCGCCGCACTAGGCGGGTTGCTGTTTTGCTTTCTTTCCACCCAGGGACAAGCGCAGGCTATGGATACGTCTCATGCTCTCTTCTACTTCTGGATTGCTCAACTCATTTTGGTTCAATCTCAACCCTACTGGCTGATAGCTGCCAACGCGCTCTTGCGGCCGTATGAAACCGGACTCCAGGAGGGTTTTGCCAACGAAGCCCGAGCGCTGATCAAAAAACACAATCCGACGATTGTCGGCATCACCGGCAGTTACGGAAAGACAAGCACGAAGATCATACTTCGAGAAATCCTCGGGTCGGTCGCACCGACATTTGTCCCACCGGGCAGCATCAATAGCTACATGGGCGTCACTCGAGAGATTAGAGAAAAACTTCAGCCAGTCCATAAGTATGCGGTCATCGAGATGGGCGCGTACTATATTGGTTCCATCAAAAAAATGTGCTCGCTGACACCGCCACAGGCAGCGATCATCACCGCCATCGGTATCATGCACCTGGAGCGTTTCGGCGGTCAGGATTCGGTCTATAAAGCGAAATCGGAATTGGCACAAGCAGTGCCGGAAGACGGCATACTAGTGGTCAACGGAGACGATCCACGTTGCCGTCAGATTGCTCAGGGAAACAAAAAAAAGACCACCCTGTTGTACGGATGGGATGAAAGTAACGGTCATCTCGATGCTGTTATGTACGATGTCTCAGCAACCGACAAGGGCTCGAATTTCAAAATTCGCTGGCAGGGTCAGGAGTTCGAAGGCTTTACCCAACTCCTGGGAAAACCCCTGCTGTCGAACGCTCTGGCGTCGTTCACGATGGCATGTGCTCTCGGTATCGCACCACAGACGGTGATCTCAGCCATGCGCAATGTGCGCACCGAGAAGAACAGACTGGAGCCTGTGAAGGTGCCGATCGGCTCGTTTCGACTGAAGGAAAACGGCAACTCGCATGCGGCCGTACAAGGTGAAGTCCTGCGTCTCAACGATGCATACAATTCCAATCCGATCGGATTTGCGGCAGCGCTCGATGTTCTCAATCAGATGACCGGCGGCAGAAAGATTTTGGTAACGCCTGGAATGATCGAGCTTGGCGACAAGCAGGTCGAAGAGAATAAGAAAGCGGGAAGCAAAGCCGCGACCGTCTGTGATCTGGTCATAATCGTCGGAGACACCAACAAACAATCATTGACCGATGGATTGAAGGAAGGTGGCTTCGAATCGGGCAAGCTCCAGGAGTTAGCCGATATGCACACAGCGTTTAACTACCTATCGGAATTTTGTAAGGACGGCGATGTCGTCCTAATTGAAAATGATCTGGGCGATCTGTACGAAGGTGCAGTTTCGTTTTAACAAAGGAATGACTAATGAAAAACGGCGACGAGAGCAAGAAAACGATTGCAGTCATGTTCGGGGGGCGTTCAACCGAACATGAGATTTCAGTGATTACCGCCCTTCAGATTATCGAAGCGCTCGATATCGTCAAATACAGACCAATTCCCGTCTATGTAGCACCTTCGGGAAAGTGGTACACGGGCGACGCGCTGCTGAGGCGTGAGTTCTACAGAGGCATGCCGGACACGCTCAACAGTGTGCAGGAAGTGACACTGCTGCCGGTGCCCGGCACTGGCGGTCTTACCGTCTTGGGATCAAAGACCAAGAAGTCTTCCTCTTTTGCACTGTTTGGTGGAAAACGCGATGAGTCGGCAGAAGAGATAATTCCTATCGATGTTTTCTTCCCGGCATTTCACGGATCATTCGGCGAAGACGGTTGCATTCAGGGTCTCCTGGAGCTTGCCGACGTCGCTTACACAGGAAGCGACGTGCTCTCCTCGGCCATGTCGATGAGCAAGTATCACTGCAAGAAATTTCTCGAGAGCCACGGAATCCCAGTACTGCCCTCGGTGCTTCTCTCCAGGGACGCCATGGGACAGGGAGCGGACCTCTCGGTTCTGCGCGATCAGGTATTGAACACCGAAAAATTCGATAAGTTTCCGCTGTTTGTAAAACCGGCTCATCTCGGCTCCAGCATCGGCATAGGAAAGGCAACAGACAAGGCATCTCTTGATTCCGCGCTTCTCAAAGCGTTTAAATACGACCATCAGGTCCTGGTAGAGCCTTGCCTCGACAACAAACTCGAAATCAACGTATCGGTTATGGAAGGTCAAGAGTCGAAGAGTTCGGTAGTAGAAATTCCTGTTGCGGAAGGCGGAGAAGAGCTGACCTACGAAGACAAATACATCAGAGCGGGTGGAAAGAAGGGCGGACAGATTTCGCAGGGAATGGCGGGATTGAGTCGAGTCATCGACCCTACGGATCTAGATCCCACGCTGAAAGTGAATGTGAAGAACTACGCGATGAAAGCATTCCAGATGCTGGGTTGCGCTGGCGTCGCACGTCTCGACTTCATGCTCGATCTCAACTCCAATCAGGTTTACTTCAACGAAATAAATCCGCTGCCAGGCTCGCTCGCCTTCTACCTGTGGTCGCATTCGAAGCCGCCTGTTTTGTTCACCGACCTGACGACGAATATGATCGAGCGCGCCTTTGTCCATAAGCAGCAGAAGGCCGCCCTCGTCCGAGAGGTTGCCTTCCAGGCTCTACTTAAGTAGCAGTTGGACGCGATGGCAAGATTGCCGGAGCATTCTCTGTCATCAGCAAATCTCGTACGACCAATTAAGAATGGAATTGGATTACCGTACTGGAAACCTATGAGGTTCTCGCCTGACACGCGCAGAAGCTCTTCAGACAAGTCTTCGAAGATGCCCTGGCGAAGCCGACCTCTGGAGAGGAACGCTGAAATAATGTAGGTCTGCAACATTATATTGACAGCGGTTTATGCCTGTCGTATCTTATCAAATTCAGCGTATCCGACTGGGGTCACAGACTCCTCGTGGTGATTCATGGTTTCTGCCCCCCCAAATTCAAAGAAAAACAGAGGGCACCAGCCGTGCAGCAAACCTTTGACACTGCGACTCTCTGGGATCGTGACTCTACTCGTTCTCGCGCTCATACCGGCGATACCGCAAAGCGCATTTGCAAAAACAAAAACCGTCGCGCGAAATCAACAAACGATTCTTATCACCACGAAAGAGAACGCAACTGGTGACCAGGTTCGCAATACCATAACCAGAGGCGGCTGTAGGATCGTTCAAGAAATTCGCTGCAAGCAAGGTCGTTTTTCAATTCTCGAAGTCGTGCCTACGAAGTCAGATCGTCGAACAGCACTGCGTAGAATCAGAGAAGCCGCGGACCTCAATATAGAAACTTCTGAACTGACATTCCCTTCGATTCGCACTCAGTGCACCCCGTCCATCGACGATCCCGAATTCCCAGGTCAGACTCATTTGCAAACAATCAAGTTTTCAGAAGCCAACTGCCTGATGCATGCAGTCGGACTGACTCAGACGCAACAACCACGAATTACAAGCATCGATAGCGGCTGCTCGTTGATCACTACCAACAACGAGATGAATGATATTCAGCAATTCAATTTTTTCAACGGCGCCCAAGGTACTTCAGAACCGGTCACCGATTCTGACTATCATGGTACTGCCACCACTGCCATAGTAGCCGCGCGCACCAACAACGCGACGGGATTGGCCGGCATCGCCTCATTCGATAAGCCCGTTAAAGTTACGATGTGTCGCGTCGGCGACGGCACCGGAGGTATCGCCACATTAGATGTTCTTCGCGCCATGACCTGGGCTATCGACCATCAAGATGTTCGGGGCGGTCCTGGTGTGATCAATATCGAGGTTCAAGGTTACATACCCTATACCTACAACGCATCACCGACGGTGCAGATGATTGCTAAATCCGCAAAGAAGCAAGGCGATCTCTTCGTCAACGCCGCAGGAAATGAGGGTAAGGCGGACATGTCGAAAGGAAAGCTTTTGCGGCGCGTCGCTGCACTCGATACTGCCACCAATCTTAGAGCTCCGTTTTCCAACTTCGGCTCTTTCACCGCTGCGGCGCCAGGAACTGCAATCAAGACTTACAACACGACCACTGCCGATTCCGGAATTTTCGGAACAGGGACCTCATTTGCGGCACCTATATGGGTGGGAGCAATAGCTCTATTGATGAGCATCAACCCGAAGCTTAATGCGATTGACGCTGACAAGATCATCTTCAAAACCGGGACAGTGACAGCGGAAGGCTATGTGGTGCCTAACCTGTATCAAGCGATCATCAAAGGCTTTAAGATCAAAGACTTGCCCTAGCCACGATCAGCCGCGACCCGACACCCATTTGATTAGCTTCTGCCAGATGCTCGATTGAGCATTGAGTTTGTCCAAAGTATCTCTGAGCCCTTTTGTCACACCTTCGACTGTAGAACGGTTACGAGATTCCTCGTCCTCATCGCCGCCTTCATAGCGCGACATCTTTCCGCTGGATTGCTTCAGTGTATCGAAGAAAATTTTCGCAATCGAAGACGGCATCTCTTCATCCGAATAGCTTTCAAACTCAGGACCTTTCTTACGCGGAAGATCTTTCTTCGCAGAGCTCGCTGCCGTAAGCCCGGTTCGCATTATTTTTTGACTTATAAATTGATCCTCCCTGCTTTCGAGAGGCTCATGATCGAAATCCGGTATCTCACATTCAGGATGCAATTCCTTATAGACGCGAAAGAGAGAATGTAAGACCACTCGCGCACTGATCGGTCGTTCAGCCGGATTGTGAGCAGTCAGTCTCGAAATCAACAAATCAAAACTCGGCAATACATCTGCGCCTTGCTGACGCGGAACGCTCGGGATCAGAGGTCTAGGTCTGACACCGGTGACAAGATGCGCAAGCGTTGCTCCTAGTGCATAGAGATCGCTGCGCGGCTCCGGCTTTCCAAAGTACTGCTCAGGAGGCGAATATCCAGCAGTGACAACACGCGTAGCTGTCGTGGACGGCATCAAAATTCGGGCGATGCCGAAGTCTATCAGTATGATGTGACCCTCAGGCGTCAACATCAGATTGCTCGGTTTTAGATCTCTATATATGATGCTTCGATCGTGCAGATACTCTAACACTTCGCAAATCTGGATTCCGACCATGATTGCGTCGTCTTGACTGAATGGTCCTTCATTGTGGATAACAGTCTCGAGATTGTTGCCTTCGATGAAATCCATCACGAGGAAGTATCGCCCGTCGTCGGACACGTAGTCGTCGATGAACGGAACTATATTAGTGTGATCGAGCCCTCGTAAAATAGCGACTTCACGCCGGAACAGCCGCTTCGCTTCCTCCAGCTCTTCTGGAGAGCGCGCATCATCGCTTCGCATCTGCTTGATCGCGCAGCGCTTACGGCTGTTCCTTTTATCCTCGCACTCGTACACCGTGCCCATGCCGCCTTCAGCAAGCGGCTTGAGCCATTCATACTCACTATAGAAATCACGCTTCGAGGTCACCTACCGGTAACTCCAGGGCTACTTTCCACCCACTATACATACCCGAAAAGGTGCAAAACTTCAGGGTATAGATGCACAGAACTTCGCTTATCAGAACCACCAATCGTAAGTTTCAGCCGAGAAGCTGAAAACCCTTATACTACGGATGCCACCTTGTCAGTATGACAATAACAGTGGCGCTCTTTCGACTGCTCAAGAGCTCGAAAAGCCCACGGACAGGCACTGTTGCCGAAGCAGTCCGATACCGGACAAAAATATGTTGACATACTTTCGTATGGTATCTATCATAACTTCATCTCCCCAATTGATGACACTTTTAGCGGGCGCCGACGTGCCAGGAGGTTAACCATGAGTCTCGCGAATATATCGATTGTGGGGAACTTAGCAAAAGAACCGGAGCAATTCCAATTCGCAAGCGGGCGAACAAAGACCACCCTTTTTGTGGCGGTAAGTTCGTTCAACAAAGTAAGAAAGGAGAAGACAACCGATTATTATCGGGTTGAGACCTGGGACCGCCTGGCTGAGCTGGCCAACGAGTATTTGAAAAAAGGTAACCAGGTCGCAGTCTCCGGGCGAATTGCTATGGAAAAGTGGGTCGACCGTGAGGGGAAAGACAGAGTCACCCCGACTGTGCAGGCAAATCAACTGGCTCTTCCTCCACGGTTTCGACCTGACTTTGACAGCAAAGGCGACGTCGATCGAGCACCAAAGGTGGAGCCACCACCGCAGGTTGAAGGCGATCAGATTATGGTATCAGAAGAGGACGACAACACTCCGCCCCCACCACATTTCGATGAGGTAGCGGATACCCACGAGGGCGATGAGGAGCCGCTGCCTGCAGCTTTATCCGCCGACGACACTTCTCAGATCATGCTGAGTAAAATGACCGCATAGTGCAAAGTTTTTCCGAGTGCATCACACCCATGCCTTAGAGAGAAGCGAAGAAGGGGAGGTTCACTGCCATCCTCCCCTTTCTCTCTCGGCAAAAGATGCTTCGTAATTCGACTAAAGTCCAGGAGCGATTTTGATGTGGCGCCAATGGTGCTACTGCCATCAGATTTTCAATTTTTTCACGTGCGACTGAGAGAGGAGAAAAGGGAAAGGATACTGCCTCCTTTCCCCATTCTCTCCTTGTATTCCGTTTCTGACGACTCACTACATATGGTGCCGGGTTGGCTAAAATGTTCTATCGACTGCGCTCTCACAAAATTCATATAGATGTTCGTCTATTTGGAAAGCGCGCAATCGTATTGGACAATGGTGTCCAGTTAGTGTTCATGCCGAGCCGAATCATCAGGATGCCTTGGTATTTCGGGGTGATCTGAATGGCTCTGAATTCAATACCCGTCCCGTCTGTTTGGTGTCCAACCCGCCAGGGTATTACCTTCAACCTCTGGAGTTTCGGATGCTCGAATTCTTGATGCGCAATGCAGAACACGTGTTCAACGTCGATGCTTTGATGTCGCGAGTTTGGAAGTCAGACGAAAGTTGTTCTATAGATTCCGTACGCATGTGTATCGCCCGGCTTCGCAAAAAGCTACGTGGGATCCCAGGTTGCCCTCAACTCGAAACTCAACATGGTGCCGGTTACACGCTGACAATGTCCGCCCGAATTAAGCACAAACACTCGGATTCGATGCCCGACAGTTAACAAAAATTAAACCGTCCAACAATCGAACACCTGGTTAGCGTTTCGCGGATCCGCAACCGATCCTTGTATATGATTGAACCTTTGCCACAAGGTCAAAGACGTTATCATTTGAACTTGTGATGGGACTCCTTTCAGTAGTTGTCAACTACCCTTGGAGTTCCAATTTTTTTTGGCGTGTATAGGTGTCCTTAGTTTCTCTGAACCGGACCCAGTCTTCGATGATGGTGGATAAAGAATGTCTGACAATAAAAACGCAAAAACAATCTCGTTCCAAGGAAGTAGAGCGCTCGGGTTGTCGATTGGACTAGCCTGCAGCATCCCTATAGCTGCGGCCCCGGCTATGGCGAACAACGGCAACCACGAACCGCGCGAACGCAATACTCCTAGACAAATGCGCTTGCAGCAGTTGCAGCAAAGCCCTGCACAGGACAACGGATCGTCTCGAAGAGCTGAACGAAGAAATTCGAACTTCACTATTCAGCCGGTCTTCACTGGTGCCAATTTCAATCTCAATTCGGGAAGAGCTAATTTCACCGCCGGCAATCTCGGCACTTTTCAAAATCTCACCATCGATGTCGGTGGCAAAGAAAGAGTGGTGACACTCGAGTCCAAGCTAACTGCTGGAGAAATTGTCGCTGCACAACAAGTCCTCGACACAGGCAAACAATCAATACAACTGAAGGCGAATGGCGCTGCTGTAGGTGGCACCATCTCGTTGGACAACAGCATACTTACGAATCTGGACAAGACGGTAGGCGGTTCGATTGAATCACTCACCGTAGCACGCGGCGTCCAGGTTATCGACAACACGAGCGGACTCTCACTCTCAGGCACGCTACGCAATTACGGCACGATCTTCACCGCCAATGAAGTAGCCGGAGGCTCCGACACCATCTCAGCCAACACCATCCACGTCGGACGTGGTGGTTCGATCGAATCGTACACAGGCACCGATCTGTATGCCGCCGATCCGATCCTCAACGCCAGCAAGGCGCTGATCAACAATGGCAACATCTCCAGCCTCGGCAATCTCACGATCAACGCTCCAGTCGTCAGCAACGTCGCTGATGGTGGAGGAACGGCAACGATCGCCGCAGCCAACAACGTCAACATCAACACCCAAAATCTGGTTAACGATGGCGTCATTAACGCCGCAGGCAACATCAACGTCGGCAGCAACGCTGGGCTCGCAGTGAATGGGGACGGTGGCACATTCCAGGCAGGCAACAACGTCAATTTCACGACCGAAGGTGGAGACATCAGCCTGAATGGAGGCGACCTCCTTTCACAGCAGGTCAACTTCAACGCCGGCACCAACGGCAAAGTTGATGTTTGGATGGACGACGCGACCGGCATCGTCAACGCCAAAGGTTGCATCATTCACCTCAATGCCGACACGGACAATCTCAATGTCGGAACAGTCGATGCGTACGGCGATCCAATAATCACCAACACAGGTAACATCGCTATTTCAGCAGCGATCACACCGACCAACGGCGCACCATTGACACTGATAGCCGGCGGCAACATCATCACCAACGCAGGTAATACCGGCTTGGTCACAGCATCAGCAGTAGCAGATGGCGGCGATCTGACACTTATAGCAGGCGCGGCATTCAAACAAGTCGGCAACAATATTGCTGTTTCGAAGAAGAGTAAGACCGGCGGTCTCATCGATCTTACAGGCGGCAACGGCGGATCGGGAGCGATTACTGCAATCGACACAGGATCCGGACCAGGCTTCGTAGGCGGCGATGTGCAAATGATCGCATTCGCAGGAAAAGCAGTTGGGACGGGCAGCATTACCCTACCTACCGGCGTAGCAATCGACACGACCGGCGGCAATGACGATGGTAACGTCCTCATCATCGGCTCTGTCAAAGCTGGTACAGCGATCACGGGCGGTGCGATAAGTGCCGGCAATGTATCAATAAATGCCGCAGCACCAACGGCTATCGGTAAGGGCGTCGTGCAGTTCGACGGCACGACAGGTCAACAAGTATCTGGCAGTTTTGGGATCAAGAGTGCAGCGAAATCCGACATCGTTCTCAATGGAGCGATCGGAGCAACCGGCGATCTCAATCTCACGACGGGCGGAAATCTGACCGTAAATAACACCATCGTAAGCATCCTCGAAGGCTCTGCGATGAACATCAAAGCCGGCACGTTAGGTGTAACTGCGGCTGGCAGCATTCTCAGTCCCGACAAAGGGGTAGCGACAGCCAACATATTAGGCGCCACCACAATCGACGGAACGATTATGGTTGGCACACTTAACTTGACCACGAGTCAACTCACGATCAACTCGACAGGAAAAGTAGCGGACGCTTTCGAAAACATCTTCTCCAAGGGTGTTATCACCGTAGATGGCGAACTCGGTCGTAACCCATTCGCCCTAGATCCGACACGCCTTACGACGACATTCAACACCGTGACCACGGCTGCGAACTTCTTGATCGGAGCAAACAATAACAACGCAGTCGTTGCCGGCAACGGAACGATCAACGCGCTGGCCTTCAACAATAAAGGAACAGCTAAAGGAAACATCACTTTCAATGCCAGTGGAAAGAGCGGCATTCTCTTTGACAACTTTGGCACCGTAGATGGCACCGCCGTTACGGTCAACGCAGGCAAGGGCGCGATAGTCAACGAGACAGGCGCAATTCTGCAAGCAACGCAACAGACCAATGATAAAGACGTCCCGACCCTGACACTGATTACGACATTCCTGACCAACAATGGTCACATTGAAGCGGTTGGAGAACAAAAACAAACCTTCGGCACACTGAAGATTCAGAGTCTGGGTGACTTGACCATCGCCGGTGTCGACAACGGATTTTTCGTCGACTTCTCAAGCACGGTTGAGCTCAAGGCTGCTGGTGACATCGTCGTCGGAGGGATCGTTAACAACGTCAACTCCAATCCATTCTCTGCATTCAACACTGGATTGGGCGGCTTCAAGGTGGAGGCCGATGGAGAATTCCAAAGCACCATGCCTGGTGTCCAGGTCAAAGCCGACGGTAAGGGCAACCGCGGAGAGATCTCCATAACCGCCGCTAACGTCGTGTACAACGGCGTCGGAGCGGCACCTAACTTCTTCCTCAACGCCACTGGCGATGGCAACGCATTGTCGGTCAACAAAAAGCCTATCGAACTCATCCTCTCGGATAAGAAGGCCGGCATCATCATTGGAAATAATCCGGGCAACTACAGCGTAACAATCACGGGCTTCGATCCGAAGAGCACATCTACATTTACGACGCCCAACCTCCTGTCGATCGACATGGCCAGTTTCGTTATCAATAACACTTCCCTCAACCTCACAGGAACATCTAACTTCCTGCTCAATGGGAACCTGATCGGTGGCGAAAATGTCACGATCACAACCGCATCGAAGAAAGACTTCGTGGTCGGCGGAGCTACTGACAATGGCGTCACCGGACTCAACGCCGGAGAAGGCATCTCGGCACTGAAGCACTTGACCATCAACTCACCAGGCAACTTCGTTCTTAACGCCGGCACACTTCTGAGAGATTTCGGTGGCGAACCGGGCGACAAAACCCTGCTCGTTGGGAAATCGCTGTTAATCAACGCCGGAGCAGATGTCGCCGGACGAGAACTGCAGTTCGATCCAGGTCTGAACACAAAGACCAGCTACACCAACCTCAACCCGAATGGAGCGATTTCGTCTGGTGGGTTGACCATAAAAGCGGCTGGAATTCTGACTTTGAGCAACGACAACAATCAGGCCCAGACAGTCATCAGCGTTGGCAATCAGCGACGTGAGAATCTAGGTCTGATGGGCGGCGGAGCAATCGAGATCACCGCAACACAGCTCAAATTCAGTCCAGAAGGAATCTTATTCAACGCCTTCGCGTCGCTCCCGGGAAGTCCAAATGGTGGCGATGTAGACATCACTCTGAGTTCGTCGAAAGTCGTCAAAGTCGGTAACGGGAAAGGCGAAATTCGCGCCAACGTGACAGCACTCCCCGGCTTTGAAGCTCCAAGCGGATCCGGCGGATTCAAGTTGACTAACACCGGACCGATTACAGCAACAGAGATCGTGACAGGAAATCCTTCCATCAACCTGGGAGGCCCCAACGCTGAGGGTCGACTGAGCTTTAACTCTACGACCAGTACGGTCAAGCTGACAAATATCACCGGATTCTCCGGCAACCTCTTAAATATCGCATCGGGCAGCACTACTCCAATGCTCCTCAACAATGCCGGCAAGAACGGTATCACCGATGCCAACGCCGATATCGGAGGTGGCAACCTGTCATTCTCCAACATTGGTTCTCTCGTAACGAATGGAGTATTGCTCAGCGGTGTCGAGTACAACTTCACTTCTACTTCTGATATCAACTTCTCCGACAACCTCGGATTCCTCGTAGGATTCAACGGTCCTCCGAGCAACGAAGGTGGCGTCATCAGAGTGACGGCACCGTCACTCAAGTTCAACAACCAATTCGGACTGGCGCTAATTGCGTTGGGCGGCACCGCTACCGGTGGGTCGATAACCATCAACACTACGTCTGCGCTCGACGCCTCGGAAGAGCTCCGCATCGCAGCTCCAGGTGTTGGCAACGCCCTCTCGCTCGACGTGGGCTTCACGCAGGGCGTGGGCGGCTCCATCAACGTTCAGACAGGTGGTGCACTGAAGGTCAACGGTGCAGGACTCAACTTCGGCAACAATCCTCTATCAGCCAAAGGCTCGTCGCTCACACTCCAGTCGAGACAGCCAACCGACACCACCGCTGGCAGCCCGCTATTGTTCGAGAACACGACGGATCCTTTCCTCGCCGGATTGGCGTATGGTTCTGTCACCCTGACCAGCGGAAGCTCCACGCCGTTCAAGCTCAACGGAGCCAATTCCAACAACGGTAACGGATTTGTCGACGGCAACCTGAGAGCCGGCACCATCACCATAAATCCGCTGAGTGGTACTGGAATCATCGATGCAACAGGCTACGCACTTGTAGCGAACAACCTTATTCTCAATGCCGATACGATCAATTTCGATAACCAAATCATCTCGGTTAACCCTGACAGTATCCTCGTCGGCAGCGGCAATAACACCGGCGTCGGTGGTCAAATAACAATCTCCGCGACCGACTTCAATTTCTCGAATGCTGGTGGCGTTCTGTTGCAAGCCCTCGGAGATCCTGCCAACCCAGGAAGCCTAGGCGGAACAATCAACGTAGCCGGCACCGGAACCAATAATGTCGAAATCGGAGCCAATGCATTTTCGTTTGACGTTCGTGATACCGGAGGTGGAGCAACTCAGATTGCCGGCAGCGTGATCGTTAAGAGCGCCAAAGATCTGGTAGTGGACGCGAGTGCCCTCACATACGGGACTAATGACGGCGGCTTGCTCGACCTGACAGCTGCCGGCAACATGCTGATAAGCAACATATCGTCGCTCAACGGTTCTAAGCTCAACAGCGCAACTTTCACCACAACGGGCACGATCAACGGAGCAGGCGTATTCCAATTCGGTAGCGCGACCGACAACGGTTTTACCGATGTCAATCCGACATTCATCGCCAACAGCGTAAGCATCAACACGAGCGGTAAAGATGCTGGCATCGACACCAGCACAGGGACTATCCAAGCCAACCTACTCACACTGCTGACTACGGGCAATGTTAACATCGCATCTGGTGGCACTCTTGGTGTCGTCGCCAACGCAACCACAGGAGTAGGCGGTACACTCAGCATCACAGCCGTGGGCATCACTCAGAGCGGCGGCGCAGCTGGATATACACTGGCAGCCCCAGGCTCGACCGGCGCCGGGGGTATCATCGTCGTCAACCTGACAGGGTCCAATCCTCTGGTGATCGGTGCAGGCGGATTATCTGCCGATATTTCGAACGGACTCAACCAGGCTGGTGGATCGCTCGTCATCACTAGCGGTGGCAGCATCCAGGCCGATATCAGCGCTCTCGACGTTGGTTCCAACTTCGGCGGATCCGGTCCCAACGTATCCATTAACGCCAACGGTGTGCTTGCAGTCAACAACCTCTCGCTCATCTCCAATATTGGTTTGGGCGGCGGCCAGTTTTCGACCGTAATAGTCAACGGTACGCCGACCGCCGGCGACATCTCCACGTTTACCGTCACCAACGCAGCGCTACCCAACGGATTCATAAAACTCACCTATACAGAGCAAGCAGGCGATACCGCGGAGACAATTGCACTAGCATTCACTCAGCTGATCAATAGCAACTCTGCTCTTCAGAATATTGGAGTAACTGCCACCACAACAGGAAATACGATTTCTTTGAGATCGACCACCAACGGCACAACCTATTCCGATACGACGGATCCGGATGGCAACCTCGAAATCGATTTAGCGACATCAAGTGGAGGACTGACGCTCACATCCAGAACTTCTCAAGCGTTCGTATTAGGAGGAGCGGCCGCTGGTACCAACGGTATCCAGGATAACAACCTGAATCTCGACATCGCAAACATCACGATCGGCAACTCCGGTAACATCACGACTGCCACCATCGGTGGCGGCGTGCGCGCCGGCGGTACCGATGTTCTCACCGTGATCGATCCGAAACTACCTCTGGGATCAGTAGAACTTAGTTATGTGATTCAGGACGGCGATACCAGAGAATCCGTTGCGCAAGCCTTAGCTACCCTGGTCAACAACAATGCAAGCCTACAGTCAATTGGCGTAATTGCATCGACCAGCGGGTCAGTAATCACACTGACCTCCGCGAGTGCCAACACCAGTTATACTTCCGAAGCAGCTAAAGGCGCCAAGATCGATCTTGTCACCAGCAGCCAGGGCGGCGACATCGTAAATGGCAACCTGGTGTCCTTGACCGGAGCATCTACAATATCTGCTACCCTCAACTCCACCGGCAATATCGGTTCGAGTCTCGCTCCGATACTCCTGCAAGGAGCCCCTGGATCGATCAATACGAATGCTGGCATCGACGCCTTCATCGTCTCTACTCAAGGTGCCACCAGCACGAACCTGAATGCCGGACGCAATTTGTTCGCGACGTTCACTGGCGGGAATGTACTTGGCGTCAGCGGCAATGCAGGGTCGTTCAATCTGATCTACAACAACGCCAACGCGCTCAACAACAATACGGTCAGGCTAACCGGAGTGACGACCACTAGAGGAGATCTGACGGTCGCATCGAATGCGCAGACACTTGAAGTGGCTGGAAGCTTGACCTCGGGCTTCGGCAATATCGTCTTGCAAAACCTTGCGACGACAAATCCGAACGCACAGATCAATATCATCACCGGCTCCACGATCTTCGGCTCCGGCGCAGTCGCTTCGCTCAACCAGGGCAATGTCTACATAACGATAGGCGGAGCGCCCCCGTCGTTCACGCCGGCTGATGGACAGATACCGGCAGGAAATCCGACAATCCTCGAGACTGTTGGCGGTCAGGTCACATTCGGTTCCACGACCAACCTCAACGGCAGCATTACCGCTGATCCAACCGCTATTCTCAAGGCGCTCGGACGCAACCTGGTATTCAACACGACAGCGGCCTACAACGCTACACACATCAATGTGGGCGCCAACGTAACGATCACCGCTGACCCACCGCCTATCACTGCAATGAGTTTCACATCAAATGAGGGGAACTCCAGAGAAGCGAAGGTGTCAACGACTTCAACGTCGCTGGTCAATTTTATGCCAGGCAGTGTTATCGATTCGACGAACACTAGGGCTCGTGGCGTAACGACCTCGAGTCAACCGCAGACTGCAGATGTGATCAACGCGATCAACGCTCCAGTCAACATGTTGAATCTGGATAATGCTCAGCTGTCCTCCTTCCAGAATGCCACGCTCGCTACAGCCAACACCAATAGCGCTGGACTCTTGAGCGGTATCGTTTCGGAAGGTGACACAGGCTCAACGCTTGTATCGCAATCGTTCGTCGCCGGTGAATCGCAATCGATCGGAATGAACACCGTCCTCCAAGGCGAAGTGTCTAACGGCGTTCAACATCGCACTCTCGAGCGCGGTCCGCTGTTGCTCGCTCCGCAGACGGATGTTGTGGTAGATACGCCTCACGGATCGATCGCTGTTGCAGCCAAGTCTCTCGTACTGATGATCTCGTCTGAAGACAGTTTGGCTGTCTACAACATGCATGACGTCCATAAGAACGCAGTCACGGTTACACACGATGGCAACTCCATCAACGTGGCACCAGGCACCACAGCATTGCTCGACAAATCGTCTAAGACCTTTGAAGAGCTTAACCCTGCACAATTTGTGCGCTATCGTCAGCCTGCATGCAAGGCAGTCAACAAAGCGACCAAGTTGTACAGAGCAGAGTTCGAGTTGTTCTCGATGCTTCAAGGTCTGCCAGCATTCAAAGAACTCCTCGCATCGGAAGATGCCGAAACGCGTAAGACGATGAGGGGTGTCCTGAAGACAGCAGCAATTCTGATGCAGCTCGGCGCCGGAAAAGAGAACTATAAGTTCTTCATCAAACCGGCCGTCACGGCATACACCAAGTAAGTAATCGAATTCTGAATTACTTTCGGGAGCGGTGCTCAATAAAGCGCCGCTCTTTTCTTTTCATAGATTCGGAGTTCGCCGCATGCCAGGCGCTCGCCTCACGAAGAGTCATTGCCATTTCTTCTCGTATTCTTGTATCCGGTTTGAATTGCTCCCCTTCGCTTCTGCTCATATGGTTTTCTCCCAATCACAACCTTGGCGCAATAATACGAAGCCAAGATGGCATCAAGATGGCACAGAGCAGCCTGAATCACTTTCGACCTGAGGTATTTCACTAGGTCTGTCTGGGTTTAAACCTGAACAAACTGCCGATAGGACTGAGTCGCACCACCTAGTCAGATTGGATTAAACGGACCGTATATTCTCTGCCTATCGGACATAGATTGCCTGTCGGGTGTGATGAGGCATAATAGCCTTGGCGTTGAATCGTTAATCGTTGACCAAAGGCGAGAATATGAGTAGACCGTCTAACCTTGATCCAGGCGAGCGAATTTTGTGGCAAGGAACACCTCAGCAACCTGCCGGTTTTCTCCAGGCGTTTATCGATTACCTCAAGCTACTGGGGCCGGTTATTGTGATCATGTTCCTTGCTCACATTCCGAGTCTAGGTACCGATTTGGGAATGTGTCTCGCTATTGCAGCTGGTCTCGTCGGTGTCGCAGCACTTCTTGCGGGACTCGACGCACTGACCGATCGCGGCTTGGAATGCGCGATCACAGACAAGCGAATCATGATTTTTGGAAAAACAAACAAAGAGATTTTGTTCGGCGATTTGATTAAAGTTAGATACAGTGACAAAGGCGACGTAGGCTTCATCATCTTCAAATCGGAGTCAGCTTCGATTTCATTTATGGGAATCAACAACGTGCAAGCTGTTCTGCAAACTCTCCCACCCAACGTAGTAGAGGCAGCGCGCAAATCAAGTAATTCGATGCTACCGGCTTGCATCTCGTTCAAATCGGTGAATCCCGGCAACAACGACGTCGAATCAGCAAGCGGTGAGTCGTGAATTTCTCCTTCCTGTGAGTATGTTTGGTAATCGGACATGTTCAATAGAACTCCAGCACAAGAATAAATGCGCCCCTGCAATTAAGCAGTGTTGAAATTCCCCCCCTAGAGTGCAGTTTTCGAAGAAGTCACTTTAGATTAGCATCCGGGTAGCACCCAACCGTGCTAAAGCTATCTGAAAAAACTTACGATCGATGATCTCACGTTGGCATCAGCTCGAAGAGTGTCTGCAAATTTGAAATATAGAACCCTCGGAGAGATTCGAACTCCCGACACCCTCCTTAGGACGGAGGTGTTCTTCCACTGAACTACGAGGGCATGAACTAACACGTCGTTCAATATTATTGTAGCCGAAAAAATGAAGGTTTAAACCTTGTTGTCAATAGTCCAGCACTATCAACGGTCAACCCTTGCGTCTGGCGGCCTATTCGAAGACTCCGTACGACATCCAGTTGACAGTCTTCTTCATGAAGCCCAGCGACCAAAAGAATAGCAGCAGCACCTCGACGATAAGTGCGGCAATCGATAGCGCACAGCCAAGCTTCACGGAGTCCGGACGAAAATCGAACTCGACCAGATGAGACCCTTCGAGTACAAAAACGGCCAGTGCGATGGCGTTGGCTCGATACATTGGAACAGGGGCGCCGTCGACATAGCCCTTCCATCCAGGATATGACGCACTGTTCAATACAACGAAGCAAGGTTTATCCACCTTAGCGGATAAGGCTACGTGCACCGGTGAATCGACTAGCTTTTCTATGACCTTGAGTGTCGATCTACCTGACACTGCCGGTAGTGCGTCTTCGAGGGGAGGTCCTTTCGGTGGATCGACACGATAGAAAGGCATCTTATCGAGCCGCTCTTCGTCGATTTCGATGTTAGCAGTCTTCTCGACGAGAAGTGTCTTTGACAAATCAATCTTACGAGTGCCGCCGAACAGTCTTTCAATCACGTCTTTCTCGCTGGACATCCATTGCCAGGAATCAATTGAGTATGCCTCAGGAAGAGCTCCATACAGTTGCAAGAACTGAAGGTCCGGGACCAGATTCAAGATCGGATTCAACGATTTGCCATTGGAAATTCGGTTACAGACCCCGTCGGGTAGATCAAAACCGGGAGTGACAAGCAACTTCGTCCCGGTGATTTCGGAAAAACGGATTAATCGATCGGCGCTCTCGAGATTTTTCGGTAAGTCTGCGTAACCACTCGAAAGATCACCTAACTCCGCACGCGCTGCTATAGCCGAATACGAGGGCGTCGGATGACCCAGAAATCCGGCAGAGGATGGAACAAAGTCTATGACATTTCCGTTTGGAGCTGTTTCGTACAAAGCCGTTGACGGTTTGTCACGTTCGAAAACACACAGGTATCGCCCATAGTGCCCCATCCAGGACCACATATTTTGCATGATTGAATCCGATTTCACCATGGACTTTTCGTAGTCTGAACGCCTCATGGTTGCCGGTCCTGCCACTACCGCCGGCGACGGCATCGACAAAGGCGATCTTGCCATTCTGGCTTCCGGCTGTTTAATAATCCATTCGACCAACGGGAGGAGAACCGGAGCAGACAAACAAATCGACAATCCAATAGACACTAACATCGATACCAGCGATGCCATTCGCGGCTGTCCAGATTTATCGCGCTTCAAAATCAGAAAGCTCACAATTGCAGCCGATACCAGCATTCCTGAAAGTGCGAGGCAACCGGCGGTTAACATAAGTCCCGCCGCCAGCGAGTTGATCAACAACAAAGAAGCGACATGCGGTCGTGACTCACCGCGTAGGTGAAGCCACTTGAGAATGCCGAACACACAGAGCGGAAGCCAAGCGAGCCCAGCCGCAAGCGTGAGATTGTATTCGCCAACAACATATAGATCCAAAAGCAGGAAGACAATTGATGCCACCAACCGCGCCATCATGTTTTTCCCCAGATAAACGCTCAGGAGATATACAGATGCTACCGCCAAAATCTGATGAACAGCCAGGAAAATTGCGCCGGCGTTATGGCGAAACAGAAGCAGGCAATTGAGCGGATAAAAGACCCCAGGGAAGTGACCTGGCAGTTGAGGCATGCCAAGATAACAATACGGGTTCCATAGAGGCAGCGAACCGGCTTTGACACAACCGCTGAAGAAGACTATAAGCGGCTCTATCTCCTGCCGATAAATTGGTTCTGCAATTATCGAACCACCGAAAAAGACACTGTGGTATCGAGCGACGACGATCGCGACGATTGCAACAATGACAATCAGGTGCGGTATAGCAGCCTTACTGTACTCGCCAACGCGGTTGCGAGCACTCACCTGATCAGTTACTCGATCGCTTGGCTATTCGAATAACCGATCTTCTGAGAAGCGTCAGGTTTTGCTTTGCCAATGTCGCTGGTCTTTTGCGGGTCGATACACGACGCAGCTTTGAACGAGAGTTTGATCATCGGATTTACGAGGACAGTACCTGCGCCAACCATCAGCACGGTGCAGACGATGAGCGCGAGCCACGGTGCTTCCTGCGGGCTGCCTACATAGAGACGCGACGCCGGCATCTGAGCGACCTTCTCGGACGGCTCCGGAACAATCATCTTAATTGCAACGCGGCAATAGTAGTAAATCGCCGGGATCGAAGTGATTAGCGCTACAGCGACGAGGAACCAACCCAGACTGAGATTGGCAAAAGAATGGTGATGGAGCACCGCATTCTGAGTGCCCTGATCGTTAAGCAACGGATTCGCTTCCAATCCGGCTTTAAAAATGAATAGCTTGGCGAAAAATCCGGCCGGCGGCAGAGGCAAACCGCCCAAGTTGAAGAGTGCCATCGACATCAAAATCGCAAGAACTGGGCGCTTTCTGATGAGACCGGAGTAATCATCAATCCGGTCGCTGCCTGTTTCATTCGAGAAGAGAATGGCTCCGGCGAATGCAGCCAGATTCATAATGCCATAGACAATGATGTAAAACACCATCGCTTGAATGCCTTCCACGCTGAAAGCAACAAGTCCGATAAGAATGTATCCGACGTGGGCGATGGAAGAGTAGGCAAGCATTCGCTTGAATGAGGACTGAGCGATTGCAATCAAGTTGCCGGCGATCATTGATACTACGGCCAGTGCAGCCACCAGCATGACCCAATCAACATATATGCTGTGGAAAACAACTGTCAGAAGACGCAGAGCAACTACAAATCCGCCCGCTTTGGATCCAATCGAGAGGAACGCAGTGACAGGAGTCGGCGCACCTTCGTAGACGTCCGGGGTCCACATATGGAATGGAACCACGGAGAGCTTAAAGCCTATTGCACTCAATGTCAGCGCGATGATCAGGAATTCAAGCAGACTGCGTCCACCATGAGAGATGAATTCCATCTTCTGGGCGATGCCATCGAAAGTGGTGGCGCCTGTCATGCCGTATATAAATGACAGGGCATAAAGAAGGGTGGCAGTAGTGGCGGCTGTGGAGAGCAGATACTTGAGCGATGCCTCACCGCTCTTGATGTCACCCTTTTGAAATCCAGCTAACAACACACAGCAGATGCTGAGGGTTTCCAAACTGACAAAAAGCATTATCAGGTCTGTAGATCCAGCCAGGAACATGACCGCGACGATGGCGGTCAGGAGTATCGCGTAGAACTCACCTCGATTGCTCCGAAAGTGGTGCTCGTAACCGATAGTCATCAGGACCACCAGCCCGCCCACACCGGCTGCAATCAGACCAAAGACGACGGTTAACGGATCGATAGTAAAAAGTCCATTGAACAGCTTTTGCTTGACGTCAATCTGCGTCGCCAGGATAAGGAATGAGGCGAGCAGCGAGAGGAAGGCGATACCAGGTGTCCAGTTACGGAGCTTCGGTAAAAACAGATCCCAAATCGAAGTCATCAGTATGCCGATAATGACCACAATCTGCGGCATTAGCATTGAGACCGCTTGTGTATATGCTTCGATGCTGTTCATCTAAATAAATACCCTTCAGAGATACCCTGGGCCGCTCTCAATGTCGGATCGCCTGCAATTCACATGGCAACCAGCAATAGAGCCAGGCAAATTCTACAGAGGCCTAATGTCGTGTTGTTAGTTTGTGAGTAAACAAATATAGATATATGCCAACGAGGAAATCGTAGGGTCTCCTGAAACCGGCATCATTCGCTGTTTCTCAAAAAATACGCGACAACTTAAACCTCTCCAATACAAGAGCGGATCGTCACAGAGCTACACAGTAGATATGCGCCTGAGGTCCAGTGCACTAGCATTGGGGTCCGAAAGCCGAACAGAACAACAGTCTTCGGACTCGTTGTCAAGCGACCGCGTGAAAAATTAGTTCGAAATATCTAACAATAATCTATTTTAAGGGTAATATAGACATACACGGCCATGAAAAATACGGAGAAAAACACAATCACACCTCCTGTTAAATCCTGCTTACTAGCACTCGAGGATGGCAAAACATACACGGGTAAGGGTTTCGGTGCTGAAGGCACCGCCATAGGCGAGCTTGTATTCAACACCAGTCTGTACGGCTACCAGGAGATCTTGACGGATCCAAGCTATGCCGGGCAGATTGTCACGCTCACCACACCGGAAGTAGGAAATTACGGCACCAACGACGAGGACATGGAATCCCGTCGGGTGTATGCGCGTGGGTTGGTTGTCCGGCGTCTGAGTAAGATCTACAGCAATTGGAGAGCTCAGACCAGCCTCGACGCATTTCTCAAGAAGCACGGGATCATCGGAATAAGCGAAATCGACACCCGAGCCGTGACCAGACATATTCGTGATAAAGGCGCAATGAGATGCGCGCTTTCCACTGAAATTTCGGGAGATTTAGACGAGTGCCGAAATAAACTCGTCGAGATTGCCCGCCAAAGCCCTGAAATGACCGGCCTGGACCTGACCAAGGAAGTGACGTGCGATTCAACTTATCCTTTCGGTTCTGGGAACTTTCGAGTAGCAGTGCTCGACTTCGGTATTAAGCAGAACATTCTGAATCTCCTTGCCGGTGAGGGTTTTGAACTCACCGTCTATCCATCGGACACTAAGGCGGCAACGATATTGAACAGCCATCCAGACGGAATCTTCTTATCCAACGGACCCGGCGATCCTGCTGCTTGCGTCGATGTTCTTCAAGAGCTACCTCAGCTAATCGACTCAAAAATTCCGATGTTCGGTATCTGCCTCGGGCACCAACTACTGTCAATTGCGCTGGGCGCGAAGACTTTCAAATTGAAATTCGGGCATCGTGGCGGCAATCAACCGGTAAAGGATTTACTGACGGGAAAGGTCGAGATTACCTGCCAGAATCATGGTTTTGCCGTAGATAAAGACTCCGTTCCCAAAGATCTGGAAATCACCCACCTCAACCTCAATGATGGCAGCGTGGAAGGTTTCCGGCATAAGGAGTTGCCTATTTTCGCGGTCCAGTATCACCCGGAGGCTCATCCGGGCCCCAATGATTCCAATTACCTGTTCACCAGGTTTAGCGACCTTGTGAGAACAGAACGAAAAGCAAAGGTGATTTAGTTGTATAAGATTGCAATATTTGATTTTGACGGCACTTTAGTTGATTCAGCACCAGGCATCGTAGACGTGATGTACCAGGTCACGTCGGAGTACCAGCTACCCGACGAGGTGGCAGAGCACTGGAAGACACTGATTGGCATGCCGCTGGTACATCAAGTCGAAATCATCTGTCCAACAAGCCCTTCAGAGTTCCATATGAAGATTGTGGACCGGTACAGAGAGATTTACGACTCCAACTCCATAGCGCTTTGCCCTCCATTTCCAGGGCTATTCAATATGCTGAAGACTCTCAAGCATATCGGCATCACGCAGACAATCGCGACGTCGAAGCGCAGAGAAATTGTCGAGCCCGTGCTCGATCATCATCAGTTGATGCATTATTTCCATCTGATTCTCGGACAGCAAGATGTGACCAAACACAAGCCTCATCCGGAGCTGGTCATCAATACTCTGCGTCATCTCTCGTCGAAGCCGCACGAAGCTGTGGTAATCGGCGACAGTTTGTACGACCTCGAGATGGCTAGAAATGCAGGCGTTGACGCTATCGGCGTCACCACCGGCGTGCACAACCGAGATGAGTTACAAACCGCCCAGCCCGTAGCCATTGTTGAAAATCTTGAACAGGCTACAGAGATAATTTTGGCTGGAAGAAAGCAGCAGGTAGCTTGACCCAGGCGGCGAATTACCGCTTGTCAAGAAGCAGATCTAAAAAAAATCTTTCGGGAGCCAAACCACTGGCAACCCCGTAACCTTGATATGATCAGCCTTTCTCGAAAAAGAGAGAGGTCTGCCTTTGTGTGTGAGAAAGCTCTCAACTTGTGAGCCGGAACTTTTTGGGAAACGTCGTATTCCATAAAGTAATTAACACGAAGGTAAAACGGGAAGGTGATCATGAAAGGCGCAAAGAGATCGCGTTTGCACGCTTTAGTAGTGGTAGCAGCGACAGTGCCAGTCCTTATTGGTAACGGATATCCAGCGTTGGCGGCTGATTCTGCGAGCAAGTCCGATGCCGGCACGAATGTTCTGAGCGATAACAAGAGTTTCGCTGGCAGTAACAAGGCAACAAGTGCTACCACCGCATCCGCCTCGAGCAGCACAGCTCCGACGACGGCAACCGCGACAGAAGCCACTACAAGCGGTGCACGTGATGCGGCAACGGAGAATGTCACACCTGCCCAGGTCGATGACAACACCCCGCTCAAGCCGAAGAAGAAGATTATCTTCAAACCCGGTATGCCTTTGACCATCAATACCGCGAATGAAAACATCAAAGTAACCAACGATTCAAAGCTCGCGCGCGAGCAGGCACAAAGTTTTCCAGACAGCCCGGAAGCCCATTTCGTACTCGCGGTGGCACTGACCAGGACCAGCCAGGTCGAAGAGGCTCTGAAAGAGATCAGAGTTGCTCGCAAGCTCGCCTCGCAGAAAGGCGGCGCCGCATATTTCGATCAGATGATCAATGAATACGAGAATATGCTCGAGTACTATCCGGAAGACAATCAGGTGCGATACCACCTGGCCTGGGCGTACTACATGAAGGCTTATGTTCTGGCTCGCTACTCTAAGAAGGTGAAGCAAGAAAGCCCGACCGCCATGCCGAAGCCTGTCGCTCCGACCACGATCGCGAGCGCCGATGCCGCCAAGGACAAAACAGCGGTTCCCTCCACGGCCCCACAGGCACCCGAGACGCCCGAGTCATTAGCTCTCAAAGAGAAGCGCACCAAAGACTGGCACACCGATTGGGTAGCACAGGGTAACGTTCTCAAAGAAGACGAGGTTGCTCCCGATTCGGCAAAGAGCACCACTGACGGTGGTTCTGTCGCCAAAGTACCCGAAGCGGCCACGCCGCTTGCACTTGACCATCCAGCCGCTGCGCCTAAGCCTCAAGCAAAAGAAAACTTCTGGAGCAACCCTATGGGCGCGCTCTCGACCATGGGTCCAATCACCGGCATGGACTATGCCGTAGCCAATGCCGCACCGGAAGTGATACCACAAATAAAAGGATATTACAGGCGCGCCCTCAAGAAGTTGGACGAAGTCCTTGCCAAAGAGCCTAACGACCTCTGGGCTCGGCTGTATCGCGCCCATCTCGGACTCGAATATTCAGGAGATATCGAATCGGCCATGAAGGTCTGGGAGAGCTGTCGCGAAGAATATCCTAATAATCCCGCACCCTATTTCTTTCTTGGCGAGGGTTATCTGAAGAAGGGAGACCTGAGACAGTGCTTGTCGAATGTCTCCAGAGCTATCGCGTTGAGATCTGTAGGTAATTGATTGAGGCAACTGATTTAAATGGGACGTATCTTCAACATGGGTTTGCTGAAACTGGTGCTCGCACTGGGCATCCTTTTCGGTCTTGTCGGGCTTATCTATTACGCTCACAACCAAGCGGACAAAGAGATCGAGACCTTTGCTAAAGAACAAAAAGAAGAAGAGACCCAAGCAGTCACAGTCGACGACTACGAGCTCAAAGAGATTGGCGACGATAATGCCGTCCACTGGCGGCTTGTCGCGAAAAAAGGAACGATGGAGCCATCGACGAAGGACGTTTTGCTCGAAGATGTAAACGTTAACTATTACAAAGAAGGAAAAGTGAGCATGCAGCTCAATGCTCCGGTCGGCAAAGCGAACGAGATCTCCCGCATAGTCATCTTGACTTCGAAGGGAGACAAAGCTGTGAGAGTCGTCGGTGATGAAAAACAAGCCCAGCTTGAAACTAAGAAGTTGGAATTAAGAAAAAACAATCAGTTCACCGCTACCGGGGGTGTTAACATCTTGTGGCCCGGGGTAGCCAAGGTGACCGGAAGTACGGCTGAGGGCTCAATCTCCAAGTCGAATTTAGAAAAAATAGTTATTCGTGGCAATACCCACGCCAGTATCGATATCTAAGAAAGAAACGATTACCCCATAAGGAACCCCAACTTGCAGAAAGCAGCCGGCTACATGAGTATTCTTCTTAAACACACCCGGGCAGTATCACTAGTCTTAGCGGTGTCCTTCTCGCTTCATCCGCTCACGGCCTATGCCCAGGAGATGACATCGAGCGGTCCCATCGACATCCAGGCGGACGAACAAGAGTTCGCCGACGATCACGTCGTCGCACGCGGAAGGGTCAAAGTAGTGCACGGCGACACCATCATTCGTGCACCAGTTGCAACCCTCTTTCGTGACGAAGCAGGTCAACCGAAACTGGCTATCTTCACGGGAAATCCTACTCTCGTGCAAGGTCCCAACCTTGTGAGAGCCAGAAAGCTTACTTTTGATATAAAGGGAGCAAGAATTATCGCTGAAGGCAACGCCCATTCCGAAGTCATGTCCAACAGCATGGACGCTGCCTCCGGTGGTGGCGGTGGCGGTGGCGGAGCCTCAGACAAGAAGGCGGCAAAACCGAAGAAGCAGGCGCCAAAAGATCTGGGTGATCCAGAGACTATCGATGAAGCAGAGCCCGACTCCGAAGTCGCCGAAGGCGAATCCAGCGAAGAGTCCACCACCGCGACCGCGACCAAAACACCGGATCTCAAGAAGCCGCCCGCGGACAACAAGCCGAAGAAGATCATCACCGATTCAGACAAGCAGGAGTTCGAACGCAATTCCGGCAAGTTTGAAGCCCACGGCAACGTCCGGGTCAACGCGCAGGGCATCGCCGTAAAATCCAATCACCTGAGATTGGTATATGGCACGGATCAAAAGGTCGAAGCCGTAGTCTTCACAGGAGACGTAACCGCGAAGAGGGACTCCAATGTCACCCAGGCGGACGTTATGACGTATTTCCTGACAACGCAGCGATTACAAGCAACGGGTCATGTGAAATCGAGAGTGGTTCAGGAAACAGCCGGAACCGCTAAAAAGGGGGGCCTAGCGGCTGGTAAAAACGTCCAGGGCGCGGCACCAGGCACGAAGGTTATGGATTTTTCCTCGGGCGGAGGACAAGAGATCATCATCATCTCCGATGCTCAGGACTACAACAAGGAAAACGGACGGGTTGATGCAGAAGGTCGAGTACGACTCTACTACGGCAATACAATCGGCGTCGGTCCGAAGATTTCAATGACGACCAATGAATACGGTGAAACAGACCGAGTAGTATTCATCGGTCGCTCCCAGATCACCCAACCCGGCAGACGCTGGATTGCGGACAGGATCACTTATACAGTCGAAGACAACAAAGTTCTGGCAGAAGGCAATACGCGCGCCATAATAGTGAAGAACCCAGCGCAGGGCGCACCGAAGGCGGTACCAAAGCCGGTGCCGACGGTCGATCCGTCGTCGAGACTCGTAGACGACGGCAGGAGCAAAATTCAGTAGGCTCAAGAGGCATCGCAATGACGACAGTTGCAAGATCTGAAAAGACGTTGGTGGTTTCCCACCTTCAAAAATCGTATGGCGGACGACGAGTCGTCGACGATGTCAGCTTTCATGTGGAACGCGGCGAAGTAGTGGGTCTTCTTGGGCGCAACGGCGCCGGAAAGACGACTTCGTTCGACATGGTACTAGGTCTAGTGAAGCCTGAAAAAGGCAGTATCACACTTGGTACCAAAGAGTTGTCCAAGATGCCAATTCACATGCGCGCAAGACTCGGCATCGGCTATCTGCCACAAGAGAACTCGACATTCAGAAAGCTCACGGTCGGCGACAACATCCGAATGATCCTAGAGCTGCGAGGTATCCCTCGCAAGCAACAAGCAGAAAAAATTAAATATCTGCTCGGACAGTTTGGATTGGAGTACCTGGAGCAGACTCATGCCGTGCAGCTCTCCGGGGGAGAACGCCGCCGTCTGGAAATTGCAAGAACCCTTGCCGGCGAACCTGAATTCATCCTGCTGGACGAGCCATTTACCGGTATCGACCCGATTTCGATTGCCGATATCCAAGGACTGATTCGAAGGCTAAAGGACGAGTGGAACCTCGGAGTGCTCCTTACCGACCACAACCCGCGCGCCACTCTGCATATCACCGACCGCGCCTACCTTATCGATCGCGGCAAGATTCTAGTAGCCGGTTCTACCCAGGAATTGGCTGACAGCCCAGTAGCGCGAAAACAATATCTAGGCGAGGACTTCTCACTATGATCTGGAATATGAAACTTCTAGACCGTTATATTGCCAACGAATTCTGGCAACCTCTCCTATTCGGGATCGGTATCGTCACCGGTGTCTGGTTCGGCGCCGATCAATTGAAGACTATCTTCAATTTGATTATGCGTTCCGGCGTACCGCTCGATCTGGCATTCACCATTCTCGGTCTGCACCTTCCTGAAATCATTGTATTGACCATCCCAATCGGTGTTCTACTGGGCACCTTGCTGGTTTTTAACCGCCTTTCCGGCGACTCTGAAATTATCGCGCTGCGCACCAACGGTGTCAGCTTCTATCGCATCATGGTGGCACCGCTGCTTTTCGGTCTCTTGACGAGCGCTGTAAGCTTCGGTATCAACGAGGCGGTCGTGCCTGTTGCCAGCCGCACGGCTAAGAAGCTGGAGTTCCTCGCACTATACAAGTCGCATATGCCAGAGGGACAAGCAAACTTCACATATATGGAGCGCGACAAGAACATGGCGCTCAGCCGCATATTCTATGTTGGCTATTTCAACGGCAAACGACTCCACGACGTTATCGTGCTCGACTTCACAAGGGATCAGCTCGCCCAAATTGTCTGCGCCGCCACAGGCGAATTCAACCATGGGGAATGGACTCTGGAAAGCGGCAGATCGTATTGCATCAACAGCAAGAGTGACGTAGCTCAAATCTTGCAATTCAAGAGGCTGAAAATTCCAGGCGTGAAGAACGCCTCGAAGGTCCTTGATTCCGGGGTCATCAAACCCAAAGAAATGAATATGGCGGAGCTTGCCAGCTACATCGACACACTGAAAGCATCCAACGCCGTCTCCAACGACCTGCTAGTCCGTCTCTACCAGAAGGTCAGCCAACCGCTAGCCTGCCTGATCGTAGCCTTGGCGGGAGCACCGCTCGGTCTTCTTGGAAGACGCTCCAGAAGTAACCTGGGTCTTATCTACTCCGCTGTGGTCGTATTCCTCTATTACGTTCTGCAATCGTCTTCAGGCGCGCTCGGCGAAGCCGGTCGAATCAATCCGATGGTGGCAGCCTGGCTGCCCAACACTATCATTGGCGCCTTAGGTCTGGTTATCCTCTACTTCAAGGGCAAGTAACATAGGTTTCGGCCAATATCAAAATC